>JBJMLC010000092.1:0-11405 GCA_045805485.1 Solirubrobacteraceae bacterium
CGCTCTGCTCACCCAGACGCCCTACAACAAGAATGCGGCGCTTAACTTCGAGAACGACTACCTGGTGGAGCACGGCTACGTGCAGGTGATCGCCGACGCTCGTGGGACGGGCTCCTCGGAGGGCGCGTGGGATTCCTTCGGAGCCCGGGAACAGCGTGACGGCTACGACCTGGCGAAGTGGACCCGCAGGCAGCCCTGGACCAACGGCTCGATCGGGCTGCACGGGACCTCGTATGGCGCCATCAACCAGTTCCTGACCGCCGAGCAGGATCCGCCCGGAGTCAGGGCCGCTTTCCCAATCGTGCCCATGTCAGACGCCTACCGAGACGTGACCTTCGCCGGCGGCGAGACCGATACGTCGTTCATTCCCTCCTGGCTCGGCCTGGTCACCACAACCGGGATGGTTCCTGCGACCTACGCCGCCAACAATCCCTTCGAGGCCGCACGCGTCCTGGTGCAGCACTCGGGCGGTGCGCTGTCGTTCCAGGGATCCCAGGTTCTGGACTCCAGCACGGGCGGCAGCGCGGCCTACGACGGCCCGTTCTACCGCCTGCGCTCGCCCATCGACAAGATCGGACGCGACCACGTTCCGACGTTCATCGTCGGTGGATGGTTCGACCTCTTCCAGCGCGGCGAGCCGCTGCTCTTCCAGGCCCTGCGGCGCCAGCGCGTGCCCACCCGACTGCTGATGGGTCCCTGGTACCACATCACAGCCGGCAACGGCCTTCCCTCCCAGGGCGTACCGACACTCAACGACCTCGAGCTGCGGTGGATGAACCACTACGTGAAGGGACTGTCGGATCCGGGTCTGCGCAAGCTCGCGCCCGTGACCTATTACGAGAACGGCTCAGGCAAGTGGCGCACAGCCGGCGGGTGGTACGCCCCTGGCGTGATGTTCCACGCGCTTCACCTCTCGGGGCCCGCCAGCCCCGGGACGCCCGGCGCCCTCAAGACCACTGGGGTCGCAGGCTCCCAGAGTCCTGACACGCTCGTGTACAACCCGGCCACCGGCCCCTGCAGCCGCTCGAGCGTGCAGTGGACGGCGGGCGCGGGCAGCGGCTCCCCCTGCGAGACCGACAGTCGCGCCAACGACGCCACCAGCCTGTCCTACGACGTCCCGATCAAGCGTGCGCTGCACCTCCTCGGTCCGTTCACCGCGCGCGTGTGGGTGGGCAGCCAGGGAGGCCGCGACAGCCTGCTCACGGCGCGGGTGGAGGACGTGGCGCCTGACGGAACCGCCACCCAGATGAGCGCCGGTTGGGATGCGCTCTCGATGCGCGCGCTGAACCCACGCAGGACGGCGTACCGAAATGGCCTGATGACGATGCCATTCCATCCGTTCACGCAGGCCTCGGCGCTGCCGATCCCCAGCGACGGATCACCGGTACAGGTGGACGTGGAGATCTATCCGACGGGCTGGGAGCTGCCGTCCGGTCACACCCTGCGGCTGACCCTCCAGGAGGCCGACACGCCCCACCTCACGGGGTCGCTGCCGATGGCGACAAACAGCGTCGGCGCGACGCTGTCGATCTACCACGACGCCAAGCACGACTCCGAGCTGGTGCTGCCGGTCAGGTAGAGCGGCCCGGGCGCACGGCACTGGGGCGGTTTGCGAGTGCGACCAGGAGCGCCGCAGCGCGGCGCTTGATCCGAGGCTCGTTCTCAAACCGCCACATGGAGTAGTCCGCGCGGGCCTCGCGTCGCTCCCATCCGCTCACCAGCGGATATCTCGTCCCCTCCTCCAATGCCGCAACCATGCGGCCCAGCCGATCAAACGGCACTCCGTTGAAGTGGTGAGGGGACAGCGTCTCGACGGGTACCTGGGTGAGATGCTGGTCCATGAGCTGCCGCTCGGGAGCGGCGATCCCGTCCGTGTCCACGGGCATATCCGGATCCCGGGCACCCGGAGGCCGGAAATGCCAGATGCAGGTGGCCTGAAGTCCGTCGATGACGTTGAACGGCGCCGGTGCCAGTCCAGCACGGAACACCCGGTAGCTGTGCTCGGTGTGCCCCCAGCGTCGGAAGGCGGCGAATCCCGGATGCCAGCCACCCACCCGCCGGAGCGCCTCCGCGGTGAAGAAGCTGAAGCGCGCGCCACCGTAGAGCCCATGCGCAATCCGCCAGCCTGAGAGGGCCGAGACATGCGTCCGCTTCTTCAGCTCATCCGGGTCAAAGAGGGAGAAGTGGTGTATCCCTGATGCTCGCGCGGCGCTCACATGCTGGGCGAAGACAGATCCGTCCGCCAGTTCGGTGTCGTCCTCGATGAAGAAGTAGTAGTCGAAGTCCGGGAAGCGTGCCAGCACACGGTTCTTCGATAGGCCAACGCCTTCTCGCTCGTCTGAATGAACCAGGGGAACCTCCCATCGGCCACAGAAGCTCCTGGTGGCCGGGTCAGCGCCATCAAGCGACACGATGAGCGAGAGACGTGGATCCCGATGACACGCCCTGGCGAAGTGCGGTAGGTAGCGCTCCAGGTGGTGAAGACGATCACAGGTGGTGATGCAGACGAGAGCCCTGTAGTCCGCGTGGCCAGGCATGTACCTCAGACGCTACTTGCCGGGTCTGACGGTTGGCGGATTAGGCCCTTCAACTCGACCGATGGCGAACCGACTGACGACATGTCAGTCAATCAGCCAAAGTTCGGGTCGGATTGGCCCGGTACACCCCCGCTCCGCCCGTAGCCGCCTCCGCCCGTGTCGCGACCCAGCGGCCGAACCGCGCCCTACACCCGGACCAGCACGAGCCCGGCCGCCAGCAGGGCGAGCCCCAGCCACAGGGCTGACAGCGCTCCCTCCAGGGGTGTGGACAGGCGCGCCTCGTCAAGCTCGATCACTGTGCCGTCGTCCAGGCGCTGCTCGCCTGAGACCTTCACCGTGCGCCGGCGGAGCTCGCGGGCCGGGGTGCTCAGTCGGCGCTGGGCCAGGCTGACCAGGCAGCAGGCGGCCGCCACGAGCACCCCCGCGGGGCGGACGGCCAGCGTCTGAGCGAAGTAGCCGGTGAAGGCAGGGAATGCCCCCCAGGCCAGCGCGAAGACGATGTCGCTGTGCAGACGACCGCCCGCCAGCTCCAGGTTGTACGCCGGCACCAGGAGGCCGCCCACCACCATGAGCGGCACGAGCCAGGCTGACACGGTGACCGCGCCCACGATCCCAATGGCCAGTGCCCCTGCCAGCCCCATAACCGCCAGCGCGATCAGCGTGCCATCACGTAAGACGGTTCCGAGTGGTCGGCCGTTGAGCTCATCCAGGGCATGGGCGCTCACCCCTACCGCGAGCAGGAACGCGGCCAGCGTGGCGGCCAGCCGACCGGCGTGGATGGCCGGAGCGGCCGCCGCGCCCAGCGCCACGTAGCTCAGATGCCAGACCGTGTACGGCGGGTGCAGGAGAGTGACCAGGTCTCTCCAGCCCCCGGGGGCCAGCGCGTAGAAGGCCGGACGCGCTCGTGCTCTTGGGCCGGTGTAAAGCGCGATGGCGCGATCTTAAGCGATGGGCGGTAAGCGATGGGCGCGTCCGCCAGGGCCGGACCTCAGCTGGTGCAGCTGGGCGGCGTTTGATGGCGGCTGTAGACCCCGATCGAGTTGATCTTCAACCCCCCGCACTCCTGAACCAGATACAGCGTGGCGATATGACCGCCGAGGTTGGCCAGCACGCTGAGCTGCCCAGCGATCTCGGACGCGCTGATGACGTGGGCGCTCTCCGTCGTGAACGGCCCGTAGGCCCGGGTGATCCAGGTGGTGCACTGAGCTGGCGGCAGTCCGTGGCCCACCCCGAACTTGAAGCTGTAGCTCATCAGCGCGCAAACTTGGGTGGGAGTGCTGGCGGCGGCCCAGGCTGTGACGGTTCTCCTCATCTCCGGGGTGACAGGCGCGTGTGCCCCCCCGCCGGTACCCGCACTGCTGCTCGCCGCGCTGGAGGTGTGCGTCACGATCGGCGCCTCCGGTGACGACCCGCCGCACGCCGCCAACATGATCGCCGCCGTACCAGCAGCGAGGAGTCTGCCCAGGATTACCCTCACCGTGGCGAGCATATAGAAGGCGCTGGCGGGGCGGCCACGCTGGCGGGGGCGGCCATGCGTACGGGGCGGCCAGGTCAGGTAGGTAAGTCCCCAGCCGGCGACCGGGCCTCCGCTACGCTCACGAGCGACGTGCGCGTGGGGTTAGGCAAACGGCTGCGCCATCCGGCGCTCTGGGTCGCGGTGCCGATCATCGTGGTCGGCCTGGTCGGGACGGCCGTGGCCGTGAGCAACCGCTCGGCGGACTCGCTGTTCGTCTACCGGCAGCAGAACCTGTCCGCCGTGAAGCCGCAGTCGCTGGCTCACCTGGTCTCGCTGGCGCCCAACCCCCGCCCCGGCCTCGGTCGCCCCAAGGCGACCAGCGCCACCTGCTCGCCCCAGGGGACGGGGGAGCTGCGCAATCCGTGGCTCTGCGTCGTCCATTACACCCGAGGCAGTCCGGTTCATTACACGGCCACGATCTCTCTCACGGGCAACGTGGTCGCGGTCGACCCGACAGGGCAGCTGGTGGTCAGAGGCTGTTGCGTGGGGTCGCACCCCACACAGTAGGGACAGCGCACCGGACCCAGGCCCGCCCCGCTGCCTACAGATTCGACACGCCCAGCGACCCTGACTGAAGACCTTCCAGCATCACGCCTCGGCTGACCTGGGCCCAGTTCTGCGGCCCAGCCGTCTGGAATGAACGTAACTCATCGACGGTCAAAGGGTTCCGAGGGTTGAGCTGGACCGCGCGCTTGGCCTCAGGTATGGGGTTCAGGCCGTTGGCGGCCAGGGCGATCGCCAGGCCGTAGTGGTAGTTCCAGTCCTGGCGGTCATAGGTGACGGCCTTGCGCATCGCCGTGAGGCCCTCGGTTGGGTAGGACTGCTGGAGGTCGCAGTAGCCGAGGATCTCGTAGGTCTGTGGCCGAACGGCGAGCAGCGAGATCGAGGACAGGGCCTTCTTCTTGGCCACGGCGCAGTTGCCCTCCACCAGAGCCGTACCCGAGGCGCGCAGCCGCTGATAGGAGAACCCGATCAGCAGTGGGGCGATGGCGATGACCAGGAAGCTGGCCGCCAGCGCCGTGCGGTTGACGCCAGAGGGCGCCGCCTGAACACGAGGTCGTCTGGCCGCCAGAGCAAGCCCGCCGGCCGCGAACAGCCAGACTGTGACGGCGGGCATCTGCCAGTCCCAGTCCACCGCGCTGTGCACCGCCCAGGCCAGCGCGGCGGCGAACAGCGCGGCGTACATCGACCGGTTCGGCCCTCGCATACGCCAAGCGAACGTTCCCACCACCCCGACCAGGACGACGACCAGCAGGATCATCCCCAAGACGCCGCTCTCGCCCAACGTCTGGAGGTAAAGCGAGTGAGCGTCGGTGACGGTGTCGCTGTCCGTCCGGTGCTGCGCCGAATAGGTCTGATAGGTGCCTGCCCCCCCGCCCAGAAACGGGTCGTGGTCGAACTGCCGCAGGGCGACCTGCCACAGCACCACCCGTCCGTTACTGGCCGGATCGGTCAGTCGATCCCGGACCTGAGCGGCGCTTGGTCCAGCGTTGCTCGTAAACCGGTGGTACTCACGGCTGACGAATCCCGGCGCACCGATCGCGATCAGGACGAGCAGCACCACGAGAGCGGCGCCGGCCCAGGCCATCCGCGGCGTGAGGCGGTCCAGGAAAACTGGCAGCCGATGCGGTCGGGCAAGCCAGCGATCAAGCAGCAGGGCGGCTGCCCGAAGACCCGCTGCGGCCAGCATCGCCAGGCCGACAGTTACCGCCACATGATGACCCTGAGCCACGGCCGCAGGCAACCTGGGGTGAGGCCCTGACAGCAGGACCGCGTCATAGCCCGCGTGGACTGCCAACACGCTGGCCGGAATGACGGCCAGCAACCCGCTGAACAGACCGCGTGGCCGCCCGAGAATCGCGTAGACGATCAGACCGAGAATCCCCACGGCCAGGCCTCCACGGGAGTAGGTGAGAAGCATGGTCGTGGCCACCGCCGGGAACGCCGCCGCGGATCCCACTCGCACGAGCGGGTGCTCGCGGAGGCTGCAGGACAGATGGAAGAGCAGGATGCAGGCCAGCGCGCTCATCAGTCCGAGGGCGTTCCAGTATCCGAGCGGGAAGCTCAGCCGCTCGGCGTAATAGCCCAGGGAGACAGGCCAAACGTGCGGGAGCACCCGGCTGATCAACCCGGCAAGACAAACCAGTGTCATCGCGACCGCCAGCGACCGGACCAGCCACCGCACCCTGAGCGTCGTGCGCGGGAGCGACCCGAACAGCGCCAGCACGAGCACGTAGAGCAGCGTCCGCTGATAGGCGTCCAGGGCCCGCGCGGTGGAGTGCGACCAGAGGGCCGAGCTCAGCTGGAGCACCGCTAACAGGCCGAAGGCCACCAGGACGACGCCGGACATCCGGCTGTAGCCCTCGAACGGCCGGTCTGCGAGTGTGGTTCGGAGCACGAGCGCGGCGCAGATGCAGATGGCCGTGATGCCCACCGCATTGGGGAAGTAGCCGCCGTTGCTGAAGGCCAGGAAGACGGTGGCCGCCGGGGCACAACCCACCAGAGCTATGACCCCCAGGCGAGCGGGCAGTGCCGCGCGCCGCGAAGGGGGTTCCTGCTCTTCGACGGATTGGCCGGGCGGCAGAGTGGTCTCGCTGTCTGCCACGGCCGTCATTCGAGTTCCTCACGCAGTTTGGCAAGCGCCCGGTAGATCCGTTTCTCCAACGCCGCGGCCGGCTCCCCCAGCACCCGGGCCACCTCGCGCAGCGTCAGGTCGGCTCCGAACCGCAACGCCAGGGCCTCGCGCTCGCCGTCGTTCAACGTCTCCAGCGCCCTCTCCAGCTCGTCCCGGTCCTCAAAGGAGATGCCGGCGTGCCGAGGCACAGGATCGCGACCCTCGGCAGCAACCTGCTCAAGCGAGCGTTCCTCCAGCACAGCGCGGCGGCCGTGATCTCGGAGCAGGTTCAGCCCGATTGAGTAGATCCAGTTCTTCTCGCTGCCCCTGCGCGGATCAAATCGACGCCGGCTCCGGAACACGTGCTCGAACGTCTCGGCCACGAGGTCCTCAGCCAGCACGCGATCGCGTGTCCGATATACGAAGAACGCGTACAGAGGGTTCGCGTACTCCGCGAACAGCCGCTCGAACTCCTCGCCCCGCACAGTTCAGCCATGCCCCAAGGTCGCGCCCATACGCCCTCGGTACGGTAGCGCTCCAGAGCCTTCCGCAATGGGAGATTCTTGCCCCGGAAGAGCGAAGGGGCCGCTCGCGCCAACGCTCCCCACACAGGTCAGGGGGGCGGCTTGCGCCGCCCCCCTTGACGTTCAACGGGCCAGCTGGGACCGCCTGGGCGGCCCTCGCCGGCTAGGTCATTTCTGTCCGGGTTTGCAGTCGCAGTCCCCATCGCCGTCGGGATCGGGACATCCATTGCAGTCCTTCGGAGGCTTACCCCCGTCCCCGTGATCCTTGGCGACACACGAGTCCGTCTTGTCGTCGAACTTCATGCCGTCCGGGCAACCGCACTTGTTGCCCTTGCCATCAAAGCTCGACCCATCCGGGCACTGGCACTGGAAGCTGCCACCCGTGTACACGAGGTTCGAGTGATCCGGGCAGTTGCAGCCCTTGACGTTCCCAGCCTTATCCGTATGGCACTTCGCCGGCTGATACTGCGAACCAGCCGACTGCTGGCCGGGCGGATTATCCCCGCCACCAGCCACGACCCCACCCGCGCCGGCGCCCATCAGGCCCAGCGTGAGGAAGGCAACTACAACACGTCCCCTCAACCTAGCTCCCTTCTCTCGCGGGGCCCTGGCGCGCGCCATGACCCGAGTTTTCATCCTGTCCAACTGGAGCGGCTCAAGCGACGGGCGCTCGGCACGCAGCCGACGAGCCACACCATCCAGCTCCTCCGGCACCTGATGCTCATTTCCATCTTGCATAGCCACTCCTAGCGTTCGGAACTTCAGCTACGGGCTGATACGAACCGCGGGCCGGATTTCGGACATGGGGAGTTCGATCCGCTAAAAAGAGTGGGCATCTATGGGGGTTCAATCGGTCATCAAGGTCCCGTTCAACGACCTGACGCGCCAGCACGAGCCGCTGGCCGACGAGCTGCGGTCGGCCTTCGAGCGTGTGCTGGGCTCAAGCGGGTTCATCCTGGGCGAGGAGACCGAGCGCTTTGAGGAGGAGTTCGCCGGCTTGTCCCAGGTCGGGCACTGCGTGGGCGTTTCATCCGGCACGGCGGCGCTGACGATCATGCTTCAGGCGGGTGGAATCGGTCCGGGCGATGAGGTGATCGTCCCGGCGCACACATTCATCGCCACCGCGCTGGCCGTGCTGCACGCGGGCGCGGAGCCCGTGTGTGTGGACGTGGAGCAGGACACCGGGCTGATTGATCCCCACGCCGTCCAGGCCGCCATCGGTCCCCGGACGGCGGCGGTGCTGCCCGTCCACCTGTATGGCCAGACATGCGCCATGGACGCGCTTGCGGAGTTGTGCGACCGTCACGGGTTGGCTCTGTTCGAGGACGCCGCACAGGCACAGGGCGCAACGTACCGCTCACGGCCCGCGGGCGGTCTGGGACGGGCCGCGGCCTTCAGCTTCTACCCGAGCAAGAATTTGGGCGCGCTGGGGGACGCGGGAGCCATCTGCACGAACGACGACGAATTGGCCTCACACGCGAGGACGCTGCGGGATCTGGGCCGCTCATCAGACGGACGTCACATCGCCACGGGATACAACGAGCGACTGGACGGCTTCCAGGCCGCATTCCTGCGGGTCAAGCTTCGGCACCTGGAGGACTGGAACCAGGCCCGGCGCCGGCTGGCGTACCGCTACCGGGATCTGCTGCACGGCGTCCGGCTGCTGGAGGAGAAGCCGGAATCTCCCTGCATCTACCATTTGTTCCCGATTCGCATTGCGGACAGGGACGGGCTGGCCGGTGCGCTGGCGGACGCGGGCGTGGCCACAGGGATCCACTACCCCCAGGCCGTGCCGGATCAGCCGGCCCTGACCCGGCTGAGCGCCGCCGAGGTGCCAGCCGCTCGAGCCTGGGCCGCCGAGGAACTCTCCCTGCCCATGTTTCCGGAGCTCGCGGAACCTGAGGTCGCTATGGTGGCTGAGACGGTCTGCGCAGCGCTCGGTGCCGCGTGAGCACCTCGCGGCGGTGCCCCTAAGCGCCTGGCAGGGATACCCCGTCAGAACGCGGACGAAAAATGGTGGATTGATCACACCTTTAAGACAAGCGCTGTGATAATGCCGGGTAGGGTCAACGCGAACAAAAGGGGGAGTCTCCAAGGGCGTGGGGTATCTTTTTCACAGTCAGGGCAAATCGCATTGCATTCCGGAGCAGCATCCCACTAGAATCTGGGAAGCCGGGGGTCGCCGGAATCAATTATTCGTAGGAAGCGAGTAAGGGGGAGTCGGCGTTGGGTAGTTACGGAGAAGGGCCTGCCGTTGCCGTCGTCGGCCTGGGGTACTGGGGACCGAATCTCGTTCGCGTGCTCGTCGAGCGCGCTGACGTGGACCTGCGCTGGATCTGCGACCAGGACATTTCCCGGACCGATCGACTGAGTCGACGCTATCCCTCCGTCCGGACGACCGACGACATCGATGACGTGCTTGACGATGACGAGGTGGAGGCCGTCCTCCTGGCCACGCCGGTCTTCACCCATTACGACCTGGCACGTCGTTGCCTGGAGGCGGGCAAGCACACCTTTGTGGAGAAGCCGCTGGCGCCATCAAGCGAGCTGGCCCTGGAGCTGATCGACCTCTCGCTGGAGCGGGAGGTCGTGCTCATGTGCGGCCACACGTTCCTCTACAGCCCTCCCGTGCGCCGCATCCGGCAGATGATCGAGGAGGGCGAGCTTGGTGAGCTCTTCTTCATCTCCGCGAGCCGGGTCAATCTCGGCCTGCACCAGCGTGACGTGAGCGTGATCTGGGACCTGGGCCCCCACGACTTCTCGATCCTCCGTTATTGGCTTGATGATGCGCCGACCTCGATCCGGGCCAGCGGAAGGGACTCGATCGTCCCCGGGATCGCTGACGTGGCGTTCATCAACATGGAGTTCTCCTCAGGCGTGATCGCCAACGTGGAGCTGAGCTGGCTGGCGCCTAGCAAGCTCCGCCGGACCGTGGTGGTGGGCTCCGAGAAGATGGTTGTCTACGAGGACGGAGCCGCGGAGGCAATCAAGATCTTCGACCGTGGCGTCGTCTACAAAGACCCGGAGAGCTTCGGCGAATACCACCTCTCCTACCGCACCGGGGACATACTCTCGCCAAAGCTCTCAAGCGAGGAGCCTCTTTCGCTCCAGCTGGGCGACTTCATCCGCTCGTTCCGCAACGGCGCCTCTCGCCAGGGAAACCTGGCGCTGTCCTACGACGTCGTCCGCCTGACCGAGGCGGCCCAGGCCTCGCTGGATGCCGGTAGCGCGCCAGTGGAGATCCGACAGAACGAGCCACTGCGGGTCAACGCCGCCTGATGGCTGTTCTGGGAGAGTCGGACTCGCTGCACGCCGCCGGGCTGATCGCGCCGGCCGGCAGCCGTGATTTGCGTTTGACCGCAGCCCGGAGCCGCGACTCGGTGCTCCGACGGCTACTGGCCGCCGTCGATGCATCGGCGGTCCTCCTCGCCATGGCTGGAACTCTCGTGCTGTCCAGCCGGCCGGATACCTGGGAGCGGCTCCTGTGGGGGCTCGTGGCCGTGCCCGTCACGATCGTTCTGTTCAAGATCTACGGCCTCTATGACCGGGACGTGAAGCGGATCAGCCACTCGACCACGGATGACCTCCCGTGGCTGCTCCACGCGGTGATGGTGGGCACGCTGCTCGTGTGGCTTTTCTCCAAGGAGACCCCGCTGCAACGCTTCGATCTCCAGGAGGTTGTCGGCTTTGGCCTGCTCACGTTGCTGCTGGTCACCTCCGGCCGCTTCCTGGCCCGTACGTGGTACGCGCGTATTCGCGGTCCCGAGGCCGCCCTTCTGGTGGGTGGCGGCGAAATGGCCGACGTGCTGGTGTCCAAGCTCGCCGCCCATCCCGAATACCGCGCGAAGGTCGTCGGGCTGCTGGCCGACGACGAGAGAGGCCGCTCGGGGTCGGCTGATCTGCCCATCCTTGGGCACCCTGACGATCTGGCGGAGGTCGCGATGCAAACCGCCGCCACCCGCGTGATCGTCTCACCTGGAGATATCGACCAGTTCGAGCTAGAGGAGCTGCTGCGCCGGTGCCGGGCCCTCTCGCTCAAGGTCAGCGTGCTGCCCCAGCTCTCCGACGTGCTCGGACCTGCGGTGGAGATCGACGACGTGGAGGGAGTGATGGTGCTGGGGGTCAACCCACCATGGCTGCCTCGCTCCTCGCGGGCCCTGAAGCGCGCGTTGGACATCGCTCTGGCGGCCATCCTGCTCGTGCTATTCGCGCCG
>JBJMLC010000093.1:0-5253 GCA_045805485.1 Solirubrobacteraceae bacterium
GCCTCAGCAGGGCGGCGGCGCACTCAGCCCGCGGCGCCCGAGACACGCCGGGACCGCCAGCCTCACCTGGTCAGACGTGCGGAGCCCGTGCAACGCCGGGACCGACCAGTGGAGCACGGGACTACCGGCGTATGCCATCGCGGAGATGGGCGGAAGCGGTGACCCGTGTGCCGACAACGACAGCTCGACGCAGGCCGGCGGCCTGACATACACGACGGCGCCCTTCAAAGCGGCCACCACCGTGGCCGGGCCCATCGACGTGAGCCTGGAGCTGAGGAGCACCGCCGCCGACGCCGAGCTGGTGGCCAGCGTGGCCGTGGTCTCGCCTGACGACAGCTCGCGAGCGATCTCCAGCGGCGCGCTGCTCGGCTCGCTGCGAGCGCTCGACGGGCGCCGCAGCTGGCGAGCGGATGGCCGGGTGATTCTGCCCTGGCACCCGTACACCTCAGCCGGCGCCCGCGCGCTGAAGCCCGGGCATCCGGCGCGACTGGACATCGAGGTCTACCCGACGATGGCCAGGATCGCGCCCGGTGACCGTCTGCGGCTGACGCTGACGAGCGGCGACACTGCGCTCCAGCCCTCCCCGGTGCAGGACAGGCGCCTGGCCGGCGGGACCTACTCGATCGCTCAGGGGGCGTCCTGGATAACCGTTCCCATGGTCCCCGCCGGACGCCTGGCCTCCAGCCCAATCAGCTGGGGCGGGTGCAACGGGTCATGCTGAGACGCGCGGCCTTCGCCGTCGTGGTCGCGGTCCTGAGCGGGGCATCGACCGCCGCCGCCGACCCCGCCATCACCGTGCCCCACGGGGCTCTGAAGGCCGCGCTGCAGTGTCCGGGCCGCTTCGCTCACCCCAACCACGAGCCCGTGCTGCTGGTGCACGGCACCGGTCTCAACGCCGACGAGAGCTGGGCCTGGAACTACGAGCGGGCGCTCCCGCCCTCCGGGTTCGACTGGTGCGCGGTGACGCTTCCCGACCGGGCCCTGGGCGACATCCAGATCTCCAGCGAGTACGTGGTCTGGGCGGTGGAGCGCATGCACGCGCGGACCCACCGCCGGGTGGCCATCATCACCCACAGCCAGGGCGGGATGGAGGGCCGGTGGGCGCTTCGCTGGTGGAGCCGCGCCCGCGCCGACACCGCGGACCTGATCGACCTGGCCAGCCCCAACCACGGCATCTATGCCGCGAACGGGTGCGCGCAGTCCGGCAACTGCTGGCCCGCGGTGTGGCAGATGGCGAGCGGCTCGCACTTCCTGAAGGCGCTGAACTCGGTCTCCGAAACGCCCGGCCCAGTGGCCTACACGCAGGTCTACAGCCAGACCGACGAGTTGGTGGAGCCCTCGGCCACCGCGCCTCTCAAGGGTGGGGCCAACGTCGCCATCCAGTCGATCTGTCCGGGCCGCATCGTGCACCACGGGGGTCTGCTCACCGACCCGGTGGCCTGGGAGCTGGCGCTCGACGCGATCACCCATCCCGGCCCGGCGAACCCCAGCCGGGTTGCCGGCGGCGCATGTCTCAAGCCGACGATGCCCCACGTCACGGCGACCGAGGTGCTGACCTGAAACGCGTTCCTCTACTCGCGGGCCGCGATCGCCTTCTACCAGCACCCCGGGGTGTCGGCCGAGCCGCGGCTGGAGCCCTACGCCCGCAGCTTCGGCTGACAGAAGTTCAGCGCCGCCCGCCCGTTAAGTGGGCGGAATGCGCCGCGGCCTAACTCTCATCTGTCTGGCGCTGTGCGCCGGTGCGCTCCTTCCGGCGACGGCATCGGCGAAACCGTCGCTGTTCCGTGTCGGCGCGGCCAAGGAGGACGTCACCCCCTCCGACCTGACCGGTTTCTACCTGGGTGGTTACGGCATCGGCCCGACTCACGAGGCCAGGAGCGTGCTGCGGCACATCTACTTCCGGGTTATCGCGATCCGGGACCGCCAGGGCCACCAGGTCGTCGTCGGCACGCTGGATTCACAGGGTTACTCGGTCGCCTACCAGAACGGCCCGTTTGGGTTCAGCGACATCGAGAACTACGCCCAGGGCCACCTGGGAATTCCCGCCAGCCACATCATCCTCCAGGCCACCCATAGCCACAACGGGCCGGACGAGATCGGCGTGTGGGGCGGAGTGCCGGATGCGTACCTCGCCTGGGTGACCAAGAAGATGGAGGCGGGCATACGGCAGGCCGTGGTCCGTGAGCAGCCGGCCGTCCTGAAGGTGGGCACGGCGGACATGACCGGGTTCTCAGGGACGTTCGGCTCCAACACCGATCCGACCAATACCGGTGACAACCAGGACTATCCGATGGATCAGCAGCTGCGGGTCCTCCAGGCCCTGACCCCAAACCGCCGCGCCGTCCTGGCCACCCTGGTCAACTATTCCACCCACGCGACCGTCTACGGACCGCGTAACCAGGTGGCGCCTGACTGGCCCGGCTCCACGGCCACGTACCTGGAGCACACCGAGATCGACATGCCCGCCGGGGCCAGTTACGGCTATCCCGGCTCCACGGCGGTCGTGACGGTGGGGGCGATGGGGCACACCTGGCCGGCCGGCATACCGAGCTCGGACACCGACCCGGGGGTGCAGCCGGTTGACCAGGAGAAGAACCTGGCTCCGGACGGCCAGGGCCAGAACAACTGGGAGGCCGACGTTTACGGCAACGCGGTGGCGCAGCGCGCCATCGACGCGGTCTCCGCGGGCCACGGGTTCTTCATCAACGGCTCGCAGGTGCGCGGGACGAGCCGGAACGTCCGGGTTGAGAACACGAACCCCGTCCTGTTGGCCGCGGCCAACGAGCCCGCCAACCCCACGCCGCTGGGCGGCTACAAGATCGACCGATCCACCACCCCGCCCTGGGGTTATGGCGACGTGTTCGTCTCTCCCGTGACCACCCTGCGGGTCGGAGGGATCCCTTTCTACGCCGTGCCCGGTGAGCCGTACCCGTCGATCAAGTTCAGCCTCAACCAGGGCGTCCATGCGCCGGTCCAGTTCCTGTTCGGGCTGGCCAACGACCAGCTCGGGTACGCCGAGGAGCTCTCCGACTACAACGGCGCCTTCCAGTGCTCCACCACCGACGAGTGGTTCTTCACGATCTCGCCCATCTTCGGCTCCGACGTGGTCCGGCTGTCTCAGGCCAACGCCAAGGAGTTGGGTCTCACGGTCACGGGCAGCACGCTGAAGGCCTACCGCCCGGGCCAGGTCCCGCCGTCGGCCAACTGCACGGAGCAGCAGGTCGATTCCGGTTCGGGCCCGATCGGGTGAGGAGCAGGCCGTACCTGGCGGCTGCCGCCGCGGTAGCGCTGTGTGGCGCGGTGGCGGGGCCCGCGTCGGCTGATCCGGCGGCGCTGGTCAACACTCGGAATGGCACGCTGGGCCCGGGGTTCCCCACGGTGGGGGCAGCGGTCCCGTTCGGGATGGTCCAGCCAGGTCCTGACACGGTGCTGGCCAACGGCTCGCCGGATGACCTCAACTACACGGGCTACAGCTACCAGGACTCTGACATCCGCGGGTTCTCGCTGACCCACTTCGACGGGGCCGGGATCCAGCTCGCGGGGGACCTCCCGTTCATGCCCACCACGGGCCAGGTCAATCTCTCAGACCGGCAGGGCAACGCCTCCCCGTTCGCCCACGCCACCGAGACCGCTCAGCCCGGGTACTACGCGGTCACGCTTCAGCGCTCAGGCACCCGAGTGGAACTGGCGGGCACGCCGCGGGCGGCCATGATGCGCTTCACCTTCCCCAGCACGAGCCAGGCCAACGTCCTGGCCGAGGTCAGTCAGAGCATCAACGGCACGCACACGGGCTCGGTCAGCGTCGTGAGCCCCGACGAGCTGCGGGGCTGGGTGAAGTCCGACGTCGGCTACACGGCGTACTTCGACGCCCGCTTCGACAGGGCGTTCACCGCCACGGGCACCTGGACCGGCAGCACGCTTGCTCCCGGGTCCAGCCAGGCCGACGGCAATCCCGTCGGCGCGTACGCCACGTTCGATACCAAGCAGAACCCCACCGTGGTGATGCGCGTGGGCATCAGCTACGTGAGCCCGGCCGGCGCGGCGGCCAATCTGGCGGCCGAGATTCCGGCCGGGCGCTCTTTTGACGCCGTCAGGCGAGCGGCGCGCGCGGCCTGGAACCGTCGCCTCAACGACGTCGCCATCGCCGGCGGGACGAGGCCGGAGCGCGAGACGTTCTACGACAACCTCTACCGGTCGCTGCTCCTGCCGAGCATCCTGGACGACTCAAGCGGCCAGTACCCGGGTTTCGACGGTCAGGTGCAGCAGGTGGTGCCCGGCCACCATCACTACACGAACCTGTCGCTGTGGGACGTCTACCGGACGCAGATGCCTCTGCTGGAGCTGGTTGAGCCCCGCGTGGCCCATGACGTGCTGGTGTCCCTGATCGACGACGCAGACCAGAACAGCGGGGTGATCCCGCGCTGGGTCCAGGCCAACATCGACCGGGGCATCATGGGCGGGGACTCGGGGTCAGTTGTGCTGGCCGACGGGGCCACCGAGGGACTCCTGAGCCCCAGCCAAACCCAGCACGCCCTGAGCCTGCTCGTTCATCAGGCCACGACGCTTCCCCCGGTGTGGCCCCGAGAGCACCTCGACGCGTACCTCAAGTACGGCTACATCCCCAACGACCTGGACGGGATCGGCACGACCAAGACGCTGGAGTACGCCATCGACGACCACGCGGTGGCCGAACTGGCTCAGGCGCTGGGTGCGCCCTCCGACGCCGGCGCACTCCACACCCGCGCGGGGTCGTGGCGCAGCCTGGTGGACCCGGCCAACCACTTCATCCGGCCCCGGAACAGCGACGGCAGCTGGGCCGACTCGACCGAGATCAGGGATCCGAGCGGGATAACCGGGTTCAGCGCCGGCTCGGTCCCCTACAGCAGCCCCAATCTCTCCGACGGTTATCAGGAGGGGACAGGCTGGCAGTACCTGTGGTCGGTGCCCCAGGACGTGGCCGGCCTGGCCCAGGCCATCGGCGGACGGGACGTAGCCCTGCGGCGCCTGGACCGCTTCTTCTCCACCCCGCTCAACTCACCCCTGGCCCCGGTGGTGCCCGAGGCCCAGCAGTGGTCGAGCTTCTTTGGGGTCTACTACATCGGCAACCAGTACACGTCCGTCAACGAGACCGACCTGTGGGCCCCGTGGTACTACGACTTCTACGGCCAGCCGTGGAAGGCCCAGAAGGTGGCCCGGGCCGAGATGCAGGTCTACAACCAGACCCCTGAGGGCGTGCCGGGCGACGACGATGCC
>JBJMLC010000094.1:0-19534 GCA_045805485.1 Solirubrobacteraceae bacterium
AGGCTCGGAGATCTCGCAGACCACGGCCGGCGCCCGCGGCATCTACATGGGGGTGTTCCGCGTGCCGCCGGGGGCGCAATCGCGGCCCCATTACCACGAGAACTGTGAGAGCGCCGTGTACATGCTCTCTGGCTCGCTGCGCGTGAAGTGGGGCGACCATTTGGAGCAGGAGCTCACGCTGGAGCCCCGGGACATGGTCTACGTCCCCCCGCGTGAGACGCACGTGCTGGAGAACGTGTCCACAGAGGAGCCCGCCGAGTACGTGGTGGCACGCAACAGCCCATACGAGGACGCTGTCGTGGTCCCGTGGGCGGAAGCCCCCGCCTGAGACGCGGTAAGGCGGATCGGCTCCTCAGCGGTCCCCCCCGGACATGACGCCGCCCACATCCAGGCGGCAGCCGCTGAGATAGGCCCCGCCCTCAGAGCACAGGAAGCACACCAGATCGGCGAGGTGGCGGTCGCTGCTCCGCGGGCCGGGCGCCACCGTAACCGCGGTCACGTCGTACCGCGCCCACTCCACCGACAGGGTTCGGCTCAGGTTCTCCAGGGCGGCCCGCGCCGCCTCGGCGTGGGGGCCGGCGTCCGGTCGCGGCCCGAGCAGGATTATCTTCCCGGGCTCCTGGCCCTCGATCAGCGCCCCCACCGCCACCTCACGGACCGCGGCCCAGGTCCGCTCCAACGCCTGCGCCAACCCCTGAGGCCCGGCGCCGGCAAACGAGGGGCCGGCGTCATAGACCAGGGCGTGCAGCGGACCATGGGCCCGGGCCCACTGGCCCACCAGCTCGTCGTCGGACTGCGCCAGCTCCCCGGATTCCTCCAGGAGCTCGACTCGCGCTCCCAGGCCGGAGAGGGCCACCGCCACCTCCTTGGGGACCCCCGGAGCGAGCGCCACTGCCCTTCCCTGGAGCAGCTCGCCGCGCAGCAGGCTCATATCTGGCCACACGGTACAGCGCACTGGCATCGTCCGAAGATCGCCTCGTGAGCGGATGGCGACCATCCCGACCGCGTGATAGAAGAGCGGCCCCACAGTTTCATCGCCAACCCGGAGGTACTGAGTCCGTGCGCAAGTTCGTCGTACCCACGCAGGTGCTGGCAACGCTGGCCGCCCTCGTTCTGGCGGGCTGCGGAGGAGGCGGGTCAACCGGCAGCGGGACCGGGACGAGCGCGTCCGGCGGCTCGTCCTTCGTCAGCCGGGCTGACTTCGTCTGCCGCACACGCAACGACGCACAGGTGGCGGCCAATCAGAACCTGAACGGCAGCGCGTCCGGGGCGGTCAGGTTCACCACCGCGCTCGGCACGGCCTACCAGAAGGAGATCGTGGGCTTGAAGGCGCTTTCTGCGCCCGCCAGCGCCCACAGCCCCTTCGAGGCGTTCATCGCCGACCAAGAGTCGATCCTGAACAACGTCCACGCGGCCACCCAGGATGCCCAGAAGGGCGACGTCAACGGTTACAAAACCGAGCAGGGCCGGGCCTTCGCCACCGAGATCGCCAGCCTCCCCAAGGCCTCGGCCGCCGGCCTGACGGTGTGTGCCGAGAAGCTTCCGGCCTCCGATCAGGCGGCCATCAGGAAGCTCGCCATCGACGGGTCCGTCAACCCCACCGCCGATCTGTGCGTCCACTCGGTGACCCACCACTTCCTCGTCACCAACTTCCAAGGCAGCGTGACCAAGTGCGAGGCGCAGATCACAAAGAACCACGCCACCTCGGCGACGATCACCCAGCTCTACGGCATCCTGCCCTCGGCCACGGCGTTCGAGACCCAGCAGGGGGCGAACCCACCCAAGCTCCTGCTCGGCTTCATGAAGGAGAAGGGAACCTGGAGGGTCGACTCGGTCGCGCCGGCGCCCTGACCGTCCGCGGATAGAGGCTAGGTCGCGGCCTCGGCGGCCTGCGCGGCCTGGCGGGCCTGGCGGGCCTGGCGGGCCGCACCCCGATAGCCAAGACGTTCAAGCCCGGTGTGCATTTCCCTGATGCGCTCAAGGACGTAGTCGGCCGCGTGCTGCTGGCGCTCACGACTCGGGTTCTCCACCTTCTCGAACCTGAAGGGCTGGCCGTACTGGATGATCACGCTAGGGAACTGAAGCCGCTTCCAGTTGCGCACCTTGTGCGATCCCAGGATCGCCACGGGCACGACCGGCGCGCCGGACTCCAGGGCCAGCCGGCCGATCCCCGGCTTGGCCTCGGCCGCGAGCTGCCCGGTCCGTGACCGTCCCCCTTCGGGGTACATCACGACCAGCTCGCCGCGCCCCAGGAGCTTGTACGCGGTGATGAATGCCTCCTCGTCGTGATGACCGCGCCGGACCGGGAACACCCCGCCATGACTGAAGATGTAGTTGCCGAGAGCGCTCGAGAAGAGCTGAGACTTGGCCATGAACCGGACCCGCCTGCGCACGAACGCACCTGCGAAGAAGTGATCCATGAAAGATCCGTGGTTGGGAGCCAGGATGACGGGCCCGTTGGGGACGTTGGCCGTGCCGATCCCTCGGATCCGGAAGGCGATGAGCATGTATGGGACCACGACCAACCGGACCGGCTCATAGGTCCAGCCGGCCTTACCGGCGCGGGCGCGCTCGTGGAACTCACGGAAGTACTCCTCCGGTCGCGCGTCCTTGTAGACCTGCGGCTTGAGCTCCACATCGGGCATCGCGTCACTCCTGATCGATCTGGGGCGTCATCGATTGAGCCTACGCCTTCGGTCCGCGTGGCGCCAGCCTAATCCTCAACCCAGGCCAATGACCGATCGAGTGCCCGGTGCCACCCGGCCAGCAGCGCCTCGCGCTCATCCGCCGCCATCCGGGGCTCGTAACTGCTCTTCTGGCGCCAGCTGGTGCGGACGTGGTCAAGGGTCCAGAGCCCCTGGCCCACGCCGGCCAGGTAGGCCGCCCCCAGGGCCGTCGTCTCGGCGATCTCGGGCACGAGCACCGGCACCCCAAGCACGTCCGCCTGAAACTGCATCAGCCACTGGTTGACCGTGGCGCCGCCGTCGGCCCGCAGCTCGGTCAGGGCCACGCCGGAGTTCTCCTCCATCGCCCGGACCGCGTCCACGGTCTGATAGGCCGCCGCCTCCAATGCGGCTCGCGCCAGGTGGGCCCGCGTGGTCCCGCGGGTGATGCCGACGATGGTCCCGCGGGCCCCGGGGTCCCAATGGGGAGATCCCAGCCCGGTGAGGGCGGGTACGAAGTAGACCCCGTCGTTGCCCTCCAGCGAACGGGCCAGCGCCTCGCTCTCCTGCGCGGCTTCGATGATCTCCAAACCATCCCGCAGCCACTGGACCGCGGCGCCGGTGACGAACACCGCCGCCTCCAGGGCGTAGGCCAGCCGGCCGTCTCCGATTCTCCACGCCACCGTGCTCAACAGGCCCGGTGCTGGCTTGGGGGGATCCCAGCCGGTGTTCTGGAGTACGAAGGACCCCGTCCCGTAGGTGTTCTTGCCCAGTCCGGGATCAAGGCAGGCCTGACCGAACAGGGCCGCCTGCTGATCGCCGGCCATCCCGCTCAGCGGAACCTCGTGGCCGTGCAGCGCGTCGGCCCGCGTGGTGGCGATCTGCCCCGAGCTGGGTCCGACGGTCGGCAGCGTCGTCTCGGGGACGCCGAAGAGCTCCAGCAACTCGTCGTCCCATCCCCCTTCGGCGATTGAAAACAGCATCGTCCGGGCAGCGTTGGAGGGCTCGGTGACCGCCTGGCCGCAGAGCTTGTAGGCGAGCCAGGCATCGACCGTCCCGAACACCGCCTGACCGTGCTGTGCTTTCTCGGCCAGCCCGTCCACGTGCCGGAGCAGCCACTCGATCTTCGTGGCCGAGAAGTAAGGGTCCAGGACCAGTCCTGTGCGCTCCCTGATCAGCTCCTCAAGCCCCTGCTCCCGCAGCTCGGCGCAGCGTCCCGCGGTGCGCCGGTCCTGCCAGACGATCGCCCGGTGAAGGGGCCGCCCATCCCGCGGGTCCCAGACGCACACCGTCTCCCGCTGATTGGTGATTCCCACCGCGTGGAGCTCTCCCGGTCCGATGCCGGCGTCCGCCAGCGCCTCGCCTGCGGCGACGTGGGTGATCTCCCAGATGTCATCCATGTCGTGCTCCACCCACCCCGGGCGAGGAAAGTGCTGGGGGAGCTCTCGGTAGGCCCGGCCCAACACCTCGGCCTGCGAGTCGAAGACCAGGCACGTCGTCCCTGTCGTGCCCTGATCAATCGCCAGGATCATCGCTGCGCTCTGTGATCGACGGGCACGACGAGGAATTTATCTGGCGGGGGCGATTGCCCCGCCGGCGCGACCGATGGCGAATCGACTGACATATCGTCACTCGGAACGCCAACGGTGGGGTTTTCGCTCCAGCACCCCCGATCCGCGCCGCCCCCCGCGCTCGCCCCCGAAAGGTTTTCGACCGGCCGCCAACCGGGAAAGGGCTGCTGTATGAGTATTCATGACATGACAACTGTTCCCCACCTGGATATGAACGACGACCGGCGCATCCCGCAGCTTGGCTTCGGGGTGTTCAAGGTTCCGCCAGAGGACACCGTGCAGACGGTTCTGTTCGCCCTGCAGACCGGCTACCGCCTGATCGACACGGCGGCGGCGTACGGCAACGAGGCCCAGGTCGGCGAGGCCATCGCCCGCAGCGACCTGGACCGCGATGAGGTGTTCGTGACCACGAAGCTGTGGAATGACGACCAGGGCAGGGCCGAGGCCCGGAGCGCGTTCGATCATTCCCTGGACCGGCTCGGCACCGACCACGTCGATCTGTTCCTCATCCACTGGCCCGCGCCGGCTCGAGGTCGCTACGTGGACACCTGGGAGACCCTGTGCGAGCTCAGGGCCGAGGGGCGGGCCCGTTCGATCGGCGTGTCCAACTTCACGGTGGAGAATCTGGAACGCATCATCGAGGCGACGGACGTGGTGCCCGCGGTCAACCAGATCGAGCTTCATCCCCATCTGGCTCAATCGGAGCTGCGGCGCTTCCACGCCGAGCGCGGGATCGTCACTGAGGCCTGGAGCCCGCTGGCCAGAGGAGGCGACCTCCTTCGTGAACCGGTCGTGGAGCGGATCGCCGCCGCGCACGAGCGCACTCCCGCTCAGATCGTCCTGCGCTGGCACATCGAGCTCGGAAACGTGGTGATCCCCAAGTCCGTGACCGCCGCCCGGATCCAGGAGAACCATCAGGTGTTCGACTTCTCACTCTCTCCGGAGGAGATGGACTCGCTGAGGCAACTCGAGTCAGGACGGCGGACCGGGCCGGACCCGACTACCTTCGGCTGACCGGGGGGGCGGCGACGCCGGGGGCTCGAACCGGGCTACAGCCCCGGTGGGGCAACGACGAGCAATCCCAGCGCCGCCGCCAGGAGCACCAAGGCGACAACGACCTGGATCGGGAGGGAGAACCGCTTGGGACGTCGACGCGCCAGCTCACGCCGTGTGCACGAACTGACGAACAGGCTGCGCTGCCCGGTCTCCACGAGCGCCAATGCAAACCTCGCGGGGGACGCCCGTCAAGGCTCCTGCCAACAGAGATCCCGGAAACTGGGGCAAGTATGCTCCCGTCCCATCCCCAACTGCAGGAGGGTTGTCCGGTTGCCGGAGGTCGAGGCCCACATCACGGGAACAGTGTGGAAGATCGAGGTCGGCGTTGGCGATCGAATCGAGGAGGGTGACACGGTCGCCATCTTGGAGTCGATGAAGATGGAGATGCCGGTGGAAGCCGAGGACCCCGGCGTGGTGAAGGAGATCCTGGTTGAGGAGGGGCAGTCGGTCTCCGAGGGCGACCCGCTCGTTGTCCTCGAGTAGGTCAAGCGGCCGTCTGCTTATAGACGAGCCGGCCCCCGGGGTGACGCGACTCACCATCTCCAACCCCGAGCGACGGGGCGCGCTCGATCATCCGATGCTGGACGCCTTCACGTCCACGATGCCCCAGCTCGAAGCCCGCTGCGTGATCATCACCGGCGAGGCAAGAACCTTCTCGGCCGGCTACGACCTGGCCGGGCTGCCCGACGGCGTGTTGGCTGAGGAGGCCGACCGGCTGGTGGCCCATCCGTTCGCCGCAGCGATCGATGCTGTGGAGTCCTACCCCTATCCCACTCTCGCTGTGCTCAACGGCCATGCGATCGGCGGCGGCCTGGAGCTCGCCCTGGCCTGCGACCTTCGCGTGGCCGCCCAGTCCATCTCCCTGGGCATGCCGCCGGCCAAGCTGGGACTCGTGTACTCCCATACGGGCATTCGGAAGTTCATCGACGTGATCGGGGCCGCCCGCACACGAGAGCTGTTCCTGGTGGGGAGCCGGATCGACGCCGATACCGCCCACGCCTGGGGCCTGGTCAACGAGGTGGTGGGCGATGAACAGCTGACCGAGCGAGCGCTGGAGCTGGCCGCTGAGATCGCCGCCAACGCCCCGATCGCCCAGCGCGGCAACAAGCAGGTGATCCGGGCCGTGCTGGCCGCCGAGGCGGCGCTCGACCCCTCGGTGGAACGCGAGCTGCTTGACCTGCGCCGGGCCTCCCTCTCCTCGGAGGACTTCGGCGAGGCAGTTCGCGCCTTCACCGAAAAGCGGGCCCCGGTCTGGCACGACCGCTGAGCTGGGGCGAGCGCTGAGGTGGGCGCGACCGCTGAGCTGGCGCGAGCGCTGAGCTGGCGCGAGCCGCGCGGTGGGCGCGCTGGCGTGCGGTGGGCCGGCGGGCGGGCCCGCGGCGGGCGGCTCGTTCGGAGCGCCGATCGCTCCCCGGCCGCTGTCACAAAGTTGTCACGGCGATGTGGGGAGAAACTTGCGCTATACGCAAGGAATCGCCCAAATCACCTCCTCGCCAACTCGCCGGATCTGCCTCGCCAACTCGCCGGATCTGCCTCGCCGATTCCCGGGCCCACCGCCGAAGGTGAGGCCGACGCCCACCCAAACCCACCTGAGCCGTCCGGGCCACTTCCTATCTTCTGCGCCCATGCCGCCGCTGATCACCCGCCCTGAGGCGCTGAGTCTGGGCGAGCTGGAGGACCACGGCGAGATCGGGGCGTTGGTCGAGCGGGCCTGGCGCGTGCGGCGGGAGCGCTTTGCCAACTCCACAGACATGTGCTCGTTGGTCAACGCCAAGTCTGGGGGGTGCGCCGAGGACTGTGGGTTCTGCGCCCAGTCGCGATACGCCGAGGCCGACACGCCGATGCATCCGATGATGGACCCGGACCAGATCCTGGAGCACGCTCGGGCCGCCGAGGCCGCGGGAGCACATCGGTTCTGCATGGTCACCCAGGGCCAGGGGCTGTCCCGACGGGACTTCGAGAAGATTCTGGACGGGGCTCGGCTGGTGTCCGAGCACACCAATCTCAAGCGCTGCGTGTCGATCGGCCACATCTCGGCCGAGCGCGCCCGGGCGTTGAAGGAGGCCGGCATCCAGCGCGTTCACCACAACGTCGAGACGGCCGAGTCGTACTACCCGGAGGTCTCGACCACGGTTCGCTACGCGGGGAGGCTGCGCACCATCGACGCCGTGAAGAAGGCTGGGCTGGAAACCTGCGTCGGGGGGATCCTCAACCTGGGTGAGACACGCGAGCAGCGCGTGGAGATGGCCTTTGAGCTGGCGGCGATCGATCCCACCAGCGTGCCCATCAACCTGCTCAACCCCCGCCCGGGCACCAAGTTTGGCGACCGGGACTACATGGATCCGTGGGAGGCGGTCAAGTGGATCGCCGTGTTCCGTCTCATCCTTCCCGACGCCCTGTTTCGGCTGTGTGGTGGACGGGTGGAGAACCTGGGCGAGCTTCAGAGCACCGCCGTCAAAGCGGGTCTGAACGGCGTGATGATGGGGAACTTCCTGACCACGCTCGGCAACGCCCCTGAGGAGGATCGAGCCATGTTCGAGGACCTGGGGCTGAACGTGGCCCGCCAGCCTGACAACGGCGCCCGGCCCCGGCCGGATAACCGCACCGGGTGGCTGGACGGCGAGACGCCAGATGTGATCTCCGAGGCGCTCGTGGAGCCTGACCCCCCGACCCTGGAGCTCCGACTATGGGATCCCTCAACGCAGCTGCGCTTTCGCCGTAAGCGACGGGGGTCAGGTCAGACCGAGCCGCAGGAGAACGTCGCCTGAGGAGGGCAGAGAGCGAATGATCGAGATCGAGGCAAGACTCTCCGAGCTGGAGGCCCTGGGATTGGATCGACGCACTCGGCTGGTGAGCGGGCCACAGGGGCCGCATGTGGTTCTGGACGGCCGGCCCGTGCTCATGCTGTGCTCCAACAATTACCTCGGCCTGGCTGACCATCCGCGAGTTCGTGAAGCCGCCGCTGAGGCGGCCATGCGCTGGGGGGTCGGCGCGGGGGCGTCACGGCTGGTGTCCGGAACCATGACCATCCACCGGCGCCTGGAGGAGCGGCTGGCCGAGTTCAAACACCGTGAGAGCGCGCTGCTCTTCGGCTCTGGGTTCCTGGCCAACGCGGGCGTGATCGCCGCTCTGGCCCGGCCGGGCGACGTCGTGTTCTCCGACGAGCTCAACCACGCGTCGATCATCGACGGTTGCCGCCTTTCCCGAGCCGAGGTGTTCGTCTACGACCACCTGGACGTGGAGCATCTGGCCTGGGGTATCGAGAACGTCGAAGGCCGGGGGGCCCTGATCGTCACGGACGGCGTGTTCTCCATGGAGGGCGACGTGGCCCCGCTGGAGGATCTGGCCGATCTGGCCGAGCGCCATCAGATCAGGTTGATGGTCGACGAGGCCCACGGCACGGGGACGCTCGGACCGGGCGGCCGGGGCGCCGTGGCCCAGGCTGGCCTGGAGGACCAGGTGGACGTGATCGTTGGGACGCTGGGGAAGGCACTCGGCTCCTACGGCGCATTCGTGGCCTGTGACGAGGTGATGTCGGAGTACCTGCTGAATGCGGCGCGGACGTTCATCTTCTCCACCGCGCCGCCCCCACCCGCGGTGGCCGGAGCGCTGGCCGCCCTCGATCTGCTCCAGGGACGGCCCGAGCTGGTGCGCCGGCTCCAGGCCAACGCGCTGACGCTGCGCCGCGAGTTGGAGCGCGAGGGCTTCGGAGCGCCCGGCCTTGGAGCCGCGAGCCATCCCACGCCCATCGTCCCGCTGATCCTGGGAGACGCCGAGGTGGCTGTGGAGGTCGGCGAGGCGGCGCTCCGCGAGGGAGTCTTCGCCCAACCCATCCGGCCGCCCACCGTCCCACCCATGACGTCGCGACTGCGACTGGCGGTCATGGCCTCTCACCGAACCGAGGAGCTCCGCTGGGCCGCCCGTGTGCTGGCCCAGGCGGCGCGCCTCGCCACCCCGGTACGCGAGCCTCATGAAGCGTTTGAGTTTGTTGCTGCGGACGCCTACGACGATCCTCCGCTGACCCGGCAGATCTTCGACGCAGAGGCCGGCCACCACGCACCCCGGTCGGCGGTCTTCGACGTCGAGGCCGACGAGCGCTTGGCCGCCTAGGCCTCGTCGCCGGCATGGCTGGCCTGTTCGTCACGGGCACCGACACAGCGGCGGGCAAGACCGTTCTGTCCTGTGCGATCGTGGCCGCCCTGCGCTCACAGGGGCGCTCCGTCCAGGCGTTCAAGCCCCTGATCACCGGGTTGCAGGAGCCCGCCGAGGATCCGTGGCCCCACGACCACCAGCTGCTGGCCCAACTGTCAGGCGCCGACCCTGAGGAGGTGACGCTCCTGCGCTATGGCCCGCCCGTGTCACCGCATCTGGCCGCCGAGATGGCCGGTCAGCGGCTGGATCCCCAGGCCCTTCTGGCCGGGATTCGGGATCGCGTCAAGCCCGGGCACCTGACGATCGTGGAGGGGGCGGGCGGCCTGCTGGTCCCGATCGCGAACGGCTACGACATGCGTGCCCTGGCCGGGGACCTGGGGCTGCCCCTGCTGATCGCCGCCCGACCGGGCCTGGGGACTATCAACCACACGTTGCTGACCGTGGAGGCGGCACGGCAGGCCGGCCTCCACGTTGCAGGGGTGGTCCTGACCCCCTGGCCCAGCGCCCCCAGCCTGATGGAGCGATCCAACCGGGCCACGATCGAGGAGCTGGCGGGACTGGAGGTCTCGGTCCTGCCGCGTGTTCCTCTGCCGGACGGGGGGCTGCTGGCCCGGGCCGGGGCGTCCCTGCCCCTGGCCCGGTGGCTGCCCGGCTCCCCTGAGCCGACGCTGGTTGGCTGCCCTGAGCCGACGCTGGTCGGCTCCCCTGAGCAGACGCGATAGCGTCAGCTGGATGCGGAGACCCGCCGCCTGGGCCGCGACGGCCGCTCTCCTCCTGTCCGGGGGGCTGAGCGCGGTCTGCCTGTGGCCGGACCGGGCCGCGGCGGCTGGGCCGAGCGGTGTCTATGCCCGGGTGCTTCACGTCTACCAGACCCACGGGTCGATTCCCCCTTGCCAGTTCACCAGCCAGCAGCTGGCCGCCGCACTGAACGGAGTGGACACCTACGGACAGCAGTACTACGCCGACTTCATCGCCGCCATCAACGCCGCACTGGCGGCGCGGGCCAGCGGGGCATGCTCGTCCTCCCACGTCCAGTCTGGGGCACTCCCGTCTGCGCCCGGTCCAGCCGGAGAGCCGCTGCCGCGCTCGCTCACCGCACCCACCAGCGCCGGTGTGCCCGCGCCGATCGTGCTCCTGGCCGTGGTGGGCCTGCTGGCAGCTCTGGCGGCAGCGCTCCTGGCCTTCGCCCGCGGCGGAGGCGGAGGCGCGGGCCGAGGCGGAGGCGGAGGCGGGGCACAGTCTCGGGCCGGTCGCGGGAGGCGGTCGGCGAACTGGCGCCACGGCGTCGCTGAGGCCTCCTATCGCGCCGGGGAGTCCTGGGAAGCCATCCTCGATCGGTTGCGCCGCTAGGACCAAGGCGCCCGGCGTTCAGCGGGCGCGGAAGGAGGCTGTCACACCGGGATTCCGACCGGTGCAGCGGCTAGGTTGCGGTTCAGAGTGCGCACGACCCAAGCCCTGATCGATTCAGATCGCCGGTGCCTTTGGCACCCGTTCACCCAGCAGCGCGGCTGGGAGGACGAGGAGCCTCCGCTGGTGATCGACCATGCCGAGGGGACGAATCTCTACGACACGGACGGCCGTGCCTACATCGACGGGGTGTCCTCGCTGTGGTGCAACGTCCACGGCCACCGCCACCCGGCGATCGACGAGGCGGTCACCGCGCAGCTCGGGCGGGTGGCCCATTCCACGATGCTCGGCCTGTCGCACGAGCCCGCCATCTCATTGGCGGAAAGGCTCCTGGCCATTGCCCCGGACGGGCTGAGCCGGGTGTTCTATTCCGACAGTGGGTCCTCCGCGGTTGAGGTAGCCCTCAAGATGGCCTTTCAATGGTGGCGGCAGCGCGGCGAGTCGCAGCGCACCGGTTTCATCTCGCTGGAGAACGCGTACCACGGCGACACCCTGGGTTCGGTCTCGGTGGGCGGGATCGAAGCGTTCCACTCGCTGTACGAGCCTCTCCTGTTCGATGCCTGGCAGGCCCGGGCGGGCGATGCCGAGCATCTTGACCGCCTCCTGACCGAGCACGGCCACAAGGTGGCGGCGGTGATCGTCGAGCCGCTCGTTCAGGGTGCGGCCGGCGTGCTGGTGACCCCGCCGGGTTACCTGCGGCGCGTCCGGGAGCTGTGCGATCAGCACGGTGTGCTGCTCATCTGTGATGAGGTGGCCACCGGCTTCGGGCGCACAGGTCGCATGTTTGCCTGCCAGCACGAGGAGGTCACGCCAGATCTGCTGTGCGTGGGCAAGGGGCTGACCGGCGGTTATCTGCCGCTGGCCGCCACCCTGACCACGGAGCGTCTGTACGAGGGGTTCCTCGGCCACCCTGAGGAGCTCCGGGCGTTCTTCCACGGCCATACGTACACGGGCAACCCGCTGGCCTGCGCCGCGGCGCTGGCCACGCTTGACGTGTTCGATCGTGAGCACACCCTGGAGATGCTGGGACCGAAGATCCAGCTGCTGGAGCGGACCCTGGCTCGCCGCGTGGCCATCCTGCCGCTGGTGCGCGAGGTCCGCCAGCGAGGCTTCATGGTGGGAATCGAGCTGTTCTCCGGCCGCCCCGAAGAGCGACTGGGCCATCTCGTCACGCTGGCCGCGCGGGCCCGGGGAGCGATCATCCGGCCGCTGGATGACGTGGTTGTCCTGATGCCCCCGCTGGCGATCTCAGAGCCGGACCTGTGCCGGCTGGTGGCGATCACCGCCTCCGCGATCGCCGATGTCGCCGTGGGCCGGCTCCCGGCTGCAGCGTAGCCAGCAGCCGCCGGACCCCGACAAGTGTCCGGCCGTGGGCGTGGGCGATCCGCCGCAGCGGGACGCCGGCCGCCAGCTGGGCGAGCAATTGCGCCGGCGAGATGCCCAGATACGCGGACAGGACCCGGATTCGCAAAGCGCCGAGCGCCTGACGCACGCGGGCAATCGCCTGGGCGCGGGGCGAGGGTGGGTTGATCAGGTCGCTTCGGGGACGCAGGGGCAGCAATACCGGGGCGCGAGGAGACTGGGTGAAATCAAAGTCGGACGCCAGGTTCCCCAGCTGCGGAGCGTTCTCCCGAACGTCAGGCCGTAGATCGGGGCGTCCGTCGGTCTTCGGGTCAAGCCGCTGGCCACCCAGGAAGTCGTTCTCAATGAACTTCAGGTAGGCGTCGAAGCTGAGCGTCTGGTGATCGATGTAACCGGGCTTGGCATACGGGCTGATCACCATCGCGGGCACGCGAAGGCCATAGCCCTGGCCGTCCACGACCGGTGGCCTGACGTGGTCGTAAAACCCTCCCCAGTCGTCCCAGGTCAGGAAGATGGCCGTGCTCTTCCAATCCGGGCTGCGCATGATGGCGTTGATCAGACTCGTGACGTAGGTCTGGCCGGAGCTGAGCAGACCGGGCGGATGCTCGGAGACGATGTCATTGGGCATGATCCAGGAGACCTTGGGAAGCGCCCCGCGCCGGGCATCCGTGAAGAACCGGGCCAGGGGTGCGATGTCGTGGCGCTGGTGGTTCTGTTTGACGGTGTCGAAATACAGCAGCGGGTTCCAGATCCCCGGCGTGTGGAATGACTGGCTTCGGGGGTGGCAGACGATTGCCGTGTCCTGCTCGCAATCCGGCTCGTGGCCGGGGAACACGTAGTAGCGCCAGCTGACCCCGTACTTGTGCAGCAGATACGTGATGTCGGTCCAGGCATAGTCCGGCCGGCCGGTGTTCTTCAGGCCGAGCTTGCGGGCGAAGTCCTGCGGATAGCCTGGGTTCTCGATCGCACTCGAGCAGCTCACGGCCACCCCCGGGACGTTGCACTTGGCCGACCATCCGGAGACGAGGTAGAGATGCGCCGGCAGGCTCCAGGATGCGTCGGACTGGAACATGTGGTCCTGGAGGACGAAGTCCCGGGCGTACCGCCAATAGTTCGGCAGGTCGGCTCCGTTGTGGTACCCCATGATGTCGGGCTTCCCCGACTGTCCTCCGCAGTCGGGCCGGTTGGTGGCCTCGCAGTTGCGAAGGGCCGTCTCCTGTTCGGCCACGAAGCCGTCCATGCGACCCTGGTCGATGTCCAGCCGGGCGCTGCCCGAGCCGTGCGGGCCGCCCACATTGCGGTCATGAGGGTCGTGGTAGGGCCTCTCGCAACCTCCCGCGCGCGGGTCCGGCAGACAGGGCACGAGACCCGGGTTGCCCATGATCCCCGGTATGCCGTCGGCGCCGGGGTAGGTCCCGAAGTAGGAGTCGAACGAGCGGTTCTCCTGCATGATGATTACCACGTGCTGGATCTTGTGGATGCCCTGAAGGGGTCCCGGCGGGAGCTTGACCGTCTTGGTCGCCGAGGACCCACAGCCAGCGACGGTCAGGGCTGCCACCAGGCAGCCGCTCATAAAGAGGGCGAGACGGCGCACGCGGGCCGGGCTACTCCTCGTAGGGCGTGAAGTCTTGCTTCCGTGCTCCGCACACCGGGCAAAACCACGTCTCGGGGATGTCCTCGAACGCGGTGCCCGACGGGATGCCTCCGTCTGGGTCGCCTTCGGCGGGGTCGTAGATGAACCCGCACGATTCGCACATCCACTTCACGGGCGACAATGTAGCGGCGAGGCGTCATGGGAGCGCCGGGCCGCGATGGCCTGAGCCACCCCCCGCCCGCTAGGGTCCCGTCATGGACATTGGACGCCCCGCCCCAGGCGAGGAGCTCACCCAGGGGCAGGAGACGGCCCCACGCCCCGCCGCCACGGTGATCGTGCTCCGCGGGGGGTCGAGTCGCCTGGAGGTGCTCCTGGTGGAGCGCAACCCACAGTCCAGGTTCATGGGTGGAGCCTGGGTCTTCCCGGGGGGCGCGGTGGATCGCGCCGAGGGCGAGGGCGAGCCCGCCCTGCGCGCGGCGGCTTTGCGGGAGCTTGATGAAGAAGCCGGTATCAAGCTGGCCGGGACGGACGATCTGGTCCCATTCTCCCGATGGATCACGCCCCCTCAGGTCAAGATCAGGTTTGACACCTGGTTCTACCTGGCCGCCCTGCCTGACGGGGCCAGCCCACAGGTGGACGGGCATGAGGTGGTGAGCGCGCGCTGGTATGAGCCCGCCGCGGCGCTTCGCGAGGGCCAGCAGGGCGACCTCCTGCTGGTGTTCCCCACGATCAAGCATCTGGAGCAGCTCTCGCTCTTTGGCTCGTCCGCTGAGCTGCTGTCCTACGCCCAGGGCAGGGAGATCCGTCCCGTGCAACCCCGGGTGATCCTTTCGGGCGAGCAGGCTCGCGTGGTGCTTCCCGGTGAGCCCGGCTACGACGACCCGGCATAGCGAGCCGGCCGTTCGGCAGCCATATACTCGCGTCGTGACAGCCACGCTGCCATCCGAGATCCAGGCGGTCTTGAGAGCTTTGTGACCACCGAGCTGACCACGGTCGACCGCCGCGGCCAGCCGATCACCTGGCCGGTCACTCCCTATTACACAGCCGGAGCTCCGTGCGTCGACGTCACCACGGGCCTGGGATATCCGAAGAAGGCGAACGATGCCCGGGCCAATCCGCTGGTGTCGCTGCTGTTCTCAGATCCGACGGGATGCGGGCTTCAGGCGCCGCCGATGGTGCTCCTGCAGGGCACAGCCGAGGTCGACGATCGCGATCTCGAGGCCAATCGGGAGCGGTATGCGCGGGAGTCGCTCCAGAAGCTTCCAGGGATTCGCCCCCTCACTCCTCCGGCCGTCATCCAGCGCCGCCTGAGCTGGTACTACACGCGGATCTACATCCACGTCCGCCCGGAGCGGATCTACGCCTGGCCGGACGGCGACGTCACCGGCGAGCCACAGCTCTATGGGTCCCACATGGAGGAGGTGCGCTCCGGCCATTCCGAGGAGCCGGAGCGCTTTCACGCCGACCCGCGCGGCGGGGCCAGCGCCTGGGACCCGCGTCTGCGGGAGCTGGGCCGCGAGTTCCCCACAGCCGTCCTGTCGTTCGTTTCGCCGGATGGGTTCCCATTCGCGGTTCGAGTGCCTGTCGAGGTCGATGAGGCGGCGCGCTGGGTACGGATCAACGGTGATCTGACCGGCGTCCCGCTTCAGCCCGGCCTGGCCTGCCTGACCGCCCACGTCCATGCCGAGACCTTCAGCTGGCAGCGGAACTTTCAGGTCCGCGGCGACCTCGTGCTATTGGATGGAATCTGGGCGCTGGTGCCTCGAAGGCTGGTGGGTGGCTTTGAGATCCCGAACTCCCGCCTGGCCACGCTGCGGCTCAACGCCCGCAAGGCGCTGCGATTCCGGCGCACCGCCCGCCGCGAGCTGGCTCGCCGCGACTCATGACCGGTCTGACCGTGGCCGTGACGGGTCCGACGGGCGACATCGGCCGCTCGCTTCTGCGCGGCCTGGAGCGCAGCCGCGAGGTGGGTCGCATCCGGGCCATGGCCCGGCGCCCGTTCGACCCCGGCGAACAGGGTCTGCGCAAGACGGAGTACCGGCAGGGTGACGTGCTTGACCGCCAGTTCGTGGACGGCGCCGACGTGGTCGTCCACCTCGCCTTCCTGATCGTGGGCGGACTCAGCGACACCGAACGCGTGAACCTGGAGGGATCGCGAACCGTGTTCGAGGCCGCTGTGGAGAGCGGCGCCAAGCGACTCGTCTACGCCTCCTCGGTGGCCGCCTACGGGTTCCATGAGGACAACCCTCCGCTTCTGTCCGAGGACGTGGCTCCCCGCGGCACCGACCGCCATTACTACTCCGCCCAGAAGGCCGCGCTCGAGGAGGTGCTGCGCACGGTGGTGGACGGGTCGAACACCGAGGCCTATGTGTTCCGGCCCTGCATCGTGGCCGGCGCCGACGCGCTGGCCCTGCTGGAGAACATTCCCTACGTAAAGCTCTCCGAGCGCATGCCCGCGCCGGCCCTGCGCATGCTGGAGCTCCTGCCCGTGCTCAAACCGGTCCTGCCTGATCCCGGCGTTCCGTTCCAGCTCGTGCACCACGATGACGTGGCCAGCGCGCTTCGGGCGGCGGTACTGGGACGCGGGCGTCCGGGGGTCTACAACCTGGCCGGGCCCGGCGAGCTGAGAATGTCCGACCTGGCCGAGGCCCTGGGCTGGTACAGCATCCCCGTGCCCGAGCTGGCGGTGGACGCCACGGCTGAGCTCCTGGCTCGGTTGCCCTTCGTTCCCGCCGAGGCGCAATGGATCGAGAGCGTCCGCGCACCCGTCCTCATGGACACGGCCAAGGCCCGACGAGAGCTGCGCTGGCGCCCCAGACACGACGCTCACCAGACGCTCACGGAGATGGTGCAGGCGGCGCGTTCGGAGCAGCTGATCCGCTAGGACTCCTCGGCACGTAGACTGCCACCTCTCACCACCTGGCCCATCCGGCCGGGACCACGGAAAGGGGCTTTCGTGCTTCATCGTCGTTTCATACGGCGCGCGACACTTCTCGCCGCAACACTCGTGCTGGCCGCGCCGGCACTCGCGTCGGCCGATGGCGCGCCGTTGTTCACGATCGGACCGGTGGCGGTCAAGCACGGCTACTCGGTTAGCGCCGCCGGCGAGGGCTGTGGGACGCCGTACACGGTGGGCAGCATCTCGTTCGGCAAGACCACTCGCAGGTGGAGCCAGACCCACAGCTACTCCGCCACCGGCGGGCACAAGGCTCAATGTCACGTCTCCCGGGACCTGTCCTCTGGGTCAATGACGTTCGCCCTCGGCCGCATGGCCACGGTCGACATCACCTTCCGAAAGCACGGACGGATCAGGAAGGCTCCGCTGCCGCCAGGGTGCACCGGGCCCAAGCCGGCGACGGCCTACGGGACGGCGACCGGCACCTTTACGGTGAAGTTGCTGGCCCGGTTCTTCGGAAAGGTGAGGCTGCACAGCGTGAAGGCTTCGATCACCAGGCTCGCCTACACGTGCCGACCCACACGCGCGCAGAAGCGGACGATCTCCCTCAGCGCCTCGCGCGGCACCGAGGGCAGTGGGCTGAGTCTGGGTGCCAGCCGTCCGCCCGGGGGGCCGAGCCTTGTGACGATCGAGCAGTACGGTCCGTTCAGCAGGACGATCGCAGCCACCCATTTCCTGACACTCACCGGTGGAACCTCGCTCTTCAAGGCCCGGTCGAACCTCGACACCGCCCGCGTGGCCGGAAGTGCCAGGCCGTTGCGGGGGCGGCTGAAGTTCACGGCCGACCCGAACTGCAAGGGCAACGTTCGCACGGGCACCCTCGCCGGCTCACTCAGGATCAACTTCGACACGCTGCCCACGCAGGGGCTGAGGGCCGCTCCCACGACCTACCAGGGCATCAGCAAAGGACAGGGCGGTGTTCCCTGCTCTGGTTAGTGATTCGATCGGCGGCCGGAAGCCCGGGCTCTCGGCCGCCGGTCTCCTTGCTCAGGCCCCGCCGTAGGTGATCACGAGGTCGGTGATGACACCGACCATGAACCCGGCGCTGAGCATGAGCAGTCCCAGCTCGCGGTGGCCGTGGCGACGCATGGCGTTCCAGACCTCGCCGATCACGTACAGGATCGCGCCCCCGGCGATGGCGTAGAACACCAGCTCCAGCGAATGGCTGGTCACGGCATAGCCGACCATCGTGCCCAGGAACGTCGGCGCGCCGCCGATCAATCCAGCCAGGGCCAGCCATCCCCACGAGGGCCGGACTCCTCCCAGCGGTCCCACGATCCCGAACCCCTCGGTGGCGTTGTGCAGCGCGAAGCCGATGATCAGGACGGTGGCCAGGCTGATCGCGCCGGCGCGGGCCGAGACGCCGATGGCGAGGCCCTCCGCGAAGTTGTGGACCCCAATCGCCGCCGCGATCGTGAGGCCCATGCGCAGCGCGCGCCGCCGAGTCACGGCCAGTTCGTGGGCCAGGGCGTCGGCCTCCACGGCTGCCACCGAGCCGGTGGCGCCGCCGGCAATCGGTGGGTGGTGAGCGCCCAGGGGACGCATCCGCTGCTCCAGCAGAGCCAGGCCTGCGCTGCCGGCGGTGAAGCCCAGACCGAGCAGGACCACGAGCCAGATCACGTACAGGACCGAACGCTCATGGTTCTCGAACTGATGCAGGCCCGTGTGGACGATGTCCAGCGCGCTTGACAGGACGTCCAGGAAGATGAACGCCAGCACCCCCATCGAGAACATGGCCAGCGCCACGCGCGAGGCGCGGCCGAGCAGCGTGATCCGGCCCGCGGGGAGACCCAGACAGATCGTGAATCCCGCGAGCGCGCCCAACGCAGCAGTCTCGGCAAATGACAAGCGCTTACAAAGTGTTAGGGCACCCTAATGTGCGGTCCCGAGGGTACCAGCTTAGGTCGGCCTAAGTCCAACCCCTACGGTAGGAGTTGGTGTGCCCACCCCGGGGGCCGGCCGCCTATCGTCCCGCGATCCTAGGTATCCGAATTGAGGTTCGGCAGATGCAGGCTCTGAAGCCAGTGGCTGACCGTGATGTTCAGCTGCGTGAATTCTCCGGTCCAGATCAGGACGCCCATGGCGATCAGCACCGCCCCGCCGGCCCCGATGACCACCGCGTAATGCCGCTTGACCACGGCGAGCGCCGACGTGGCCTTGCCGAAGGCCAGCCCGGTGACGATGAACGGCACGCCAAGCCCCGCGCAATAGACGGCCAGCAGGAGGGCGCCGTGGGCCGCCGAGTGTGATGCTCCAGCCGCCGTGATGATCGCCCCCAGCGTGGGACCGGTGCACGGCGTCCAGGCTAGGGCGAACGCGGCACCGGCGACGATCGGACCGCCCCGGCCTGCCCGGGCGGTCAGGCCGGCCAGATGCCATTCCCCGGCCAGCCGAGGAACGAACGGAGCCAACAGAAACACGACACCCATGGCCACGATCAGGGCTCCGGAGACCTTGAGCGCCGTGGGCCCAGTCAGGGCCCCTCTGAGCGCCTGCTGTCCCAGCAGGCCAAGGGCGATGAAGATGACCGAGAACGTGGCCACGAAGGCCAGAGAGGGACCCAGCACCCGAGCCGGCCGGAAGTCCTTCGGCTCCACGCCGGCCACGGCCGAGATGTAGCCCGGCACGAGCGGGAGCACACAGGGGGAGAGAAATGAGATCAGCCCGGCGCCGAAGGCCACCGGTATCCCGATGCCAGAGGCTGGGTCCATCGTTGTCCAAGTGCCAGGGTACCGCTCGCTCGCTGCAATGGAGAGACGCTCAGCTCAACCCT
>JBJMLC010000095.1:0-5954 GCA_045805485.1 Solirubrobacteraceae bacterium
CTACTTCTCGGTGCGCAGCCAGGCCAACCAGGAGATGGCCACCACGCTGCGCCTGGCCCGGGATAACCACAGGCTGCTGCAGGAGCAGCAGCTGCTGCATGACCCGACTGCGATCCAGAGGGACGCCCGGGCGTTGGGAATGATCCGCCAGGGCGAGCGGCCGTACGTGATCACGGGCGCCGCGGCCCGCTAGAAGCGCGGCAGCCCGCTAGAAACGCCGCAGCCCAGGCCCGCCGAAACGCAGCAGCCCAGGCCCGCCCCCCGCCGGAACCCGCAAAGCAACCCCTCAGCGGGCATCCTTACGGCCCATGGACTACGACCAGGTCAGCTCGCTGTGGCGAGAGGGGGAGCGCCGGCTGGCCACCGCCGATCCGCACAACCGCGAGATCCTGGAGCGGGTGGCCAGAGAGATCGTGGCCGAGCTCCACCGCCGGCTGGGTGGGCCGTTCACCACCCAGGAGCTGGCCGCGCTCTACGCCGGGCAGGGAACCGACTGGTGCTTTGACATCGCGACTCGGGTCGCTCCCGCCGAGCCGGCGGCGTGGGACATGACGACCGTGGCGGGCGCGGCCTTCGCCCGCTACGCCAGGCAGGCCGCCGATTACCGGGCCGACCATGCCGTGGCCCGCCCCCCGGGCATGGAACCGGGATAGCCCCGCCCGCGAACGCCCCCCTACTCCTCCTCGTCCCCCGAAGCCTCCTCGCCCGCGCGCTTGATCACGATCTGATCCTCCTCGATCGTGACCTCCACCGGGCGGTGTCCGGCCCAGTACTCCGCGTACACAGGGTCGTCCTGGACGGCGGGGTCCAGCCACAGCCCGTAGCCCTCCTCGCCGTGGTCAAAGGTGGCCTCCAGGGGGCCGGTGGGACGGCGCCGGGTGCGGCGGCCGCCGCGCCTGCCTCGCCGCCGGCCGCGGCCGGAGCGGTTCTCCTCGTCCGAGTCCGAGTCCGACTCCTCCTCCTCTTCCTCGTCCTCCTCGGACTCCTGGCGCCGGGCCTCGGCTGCCTCGAGCTCGGCGGCGATCAGCGCGTCATCCTCGGCCCGCAGATCGATCTCGTCGTCGTAGTCCACCGCCGCGCCCGCGGCCACCTCGGCCCCGTTCCCGTTCTGGAGCCCGTGCTCGCGCTTGAAGGCCTGAATCTGCTGGACGGTCACGTCCAGCTGGTGGGCGATCCAGGCGTCCGTCCGACCCTGTCGGACCCAGGCTCTGATGCGATTCAGCTCTGGTCTGAGTGATTTGCGGGCCACGGCTTGCAGACTATCCATTCAGGCCGGACCGGCACGCCAGCGCCAAACCACCGCCCACGCAGACCCGCATCAGATCCCCAAACCCCCCGTATCCACGGCGATCCGGGCCCGCAACCCCGAACCTGCCACACGGCCCGGAAATACCCGGTCCAGACCCTAAGGTCAGGGTATGAAGGATGGATGATTGCGGCGTCGAAAGCTTGTGCGCATAAGCGCCTGCCGGTATGCTCCCACCAGCGGGCAGGCCGGTTGGCAAGGGAGTCGGCCTGACTCAATTACACAGCCGAGCAGGGAGGCAGTCATCGATGTTGGTACTCACCCGAAAGTCGAACCAGAGCATCATGATCGGCGACGACATCGAGGTGTCGGTGTTGGCGATCATGGGTGAGAAGGTGCGGGTCGGAATCCAGGCGCCGCGGGACGTTCCCGTGTTCCGCAAGGAGGTCTACCTGGAGATCCAGCAGGAGCGCATGGAAGCCGGCAAGGGCGCACGGGGCGAGGTTGACGCCGCGCTACGCGGCCTCGGCGGCACCGCCTGACGCCTGACCCAAAGCTCTTAGCCCAGCAACCAATAGAGCGTCTCGAACATCGCCACGGTCACGCCGATGGCGGTGGCGATGAGGCCCAGCACGAGCAGCCAGAAGCGCATCGTGCCGAGCTTCTTGCGCCGCTCGATCGTCCGCTGACGAGAGCGGACGACGACGTGTCGCTGCAGCGCCCTGTCACGCGCGCGCTCCTCCGCGATCCCCTGGCGGAACTCCTCTTCCAGTGTGGCCAGGCTCTGCCTGGCCTTCATGACGCTCCGGGCCATTGGTTAGCTAATCCTCTCTGATCCGGCGGTGCGGCGCCAGATCTTCCGTGATCCTCCGCGGCTCCGCGGCACCAGACGGTCCATCAACGGGCCACTCCCTGCCCTTCGTAGACGCCGATGAAGTACAGATAGTTCTCGGCGATCTGGGACGCGGCAGCCTCCCGGTCAAGCTCCTCGGCCAGCCAGCTCTTCAGGGCATCCCACCAGATCGAGCGCCCGATGGCGAAGCCCACAAAGCCCTCCACGGGGGCGGCGGCCTCCAACCACTGGCTGACCTTCTCGGTGGATGCGCCACGGCCCAGCACCACGCACACCACACCCTCCCGGCCTGCGCCTGAACGGGCCTGCTCGGAGAGCATCGCGGCGTCGGAGCGCTCGTCGACGCCCTCGATCTTCCAGATGTCGACCTCGATCCCAAAAGCCTGAATCTCCTCAATCGTCCGCCGCATCAGCTCGGGCCTAAGCTCCGCGTCGTAGCGGTCGCCGTCGCCACCCACCGACTCCAGCTGCTCGTCGGTCGCCGGCACGAGCAGCTCAAACAGAAATCGACGGTCATGCGAATGCAGCCAGTCCGCCAGCTCCTTCAGCCGCGCCAGCTGACGCGAGTTCATCTCGGCATCGCCCTCCGGGTTAAACCGGACGAGGACCTTGGAAAAGTCGGGATCGAAACTCTCGATGTGGCCCCCAAAGTCGTCCCCGTACTGAAAGTCGAACTCGTCCTGGCCTGACTTCTCCACCGGCATCGCCAGCTTCAGCCCGCCCTCACGGGTCCGCGAGGGAATGTCGGAGCCGAATTGCTCATCCACCAGGACTCCGGCGGCTGAGGCGTCCAATCCCCGCTCCACCGCCTTGAGCATGCCCTCGAAGATGACCCGCTTGGCCGACGCGATCGTCTCGGTCTCCTCAGGCGTGGGATCGCCCTCGATTCCGAACATCTTCTTCTGGAACGAGCCGCGGTGGTCAAACGCGAGGACGTAGAGCTTTCCGTCGTATCCCAGAGCCATTCCCACCTCTCCGTTGGGTTGATGAATTTCCGGGAGCAGTCTACGGAGCGAACTGCCGTTAGGCTCCGCGCCCGTGGAGCACCGTTTCACCGGGCCGGCGTACACGATCGGCATAGAGGAGGAGCTCATGATCCTGGACCAGGGGTCGCTGGAGCTCGTCAACGCCATCGAGTCGATGCTCGAGCCCGCGACCGTGGGCGAGATCAAGCCTGAGCTGATGGAGTCGGTGCTGGAGATCTCCACCGAGCCCTGCCCCAACACGGCCCAGGCCTCCGAGCAGCTGCGCTCGCTGCGGCGCCAGGTCATCCAGACCGCGGGAGGCAAGGGCATGGCGATCGGGGCCGCCGGCACCCACCCCTTCGCGATGTGGGAGAACCAGCGGATCGTGGCCCGCCCCCGCTACCGGGACCTGATCTCGGCCCTGCGCTTCGTGGCCCGCCAGGAGCTCATCTTCGGAGTCCACGTTCACGTGGGCGTCGACAATCCCGACAAGGCGATCCACGTGGCCAACGGAATGCGGGTCCACGTGCCGATCCTGCTCGCCATGTCGGCCAACTCCCCGTTCTGGCGGGCGGATGCGACCGGCCTGGCCTCCACCCGAACCCCCATCTTCCGGGCCTTCCCGCGCGTCGGCATACCCCCCAGGTACGACTCGTGGGCGGACTACGAGCGCCGGATCGAGTTCATGGTGCAGGCCGGCGCCATCGAGGACTACACCTACCTCTGGCACGACGTCCGCCCCCACCCCAACTTCGGGACGGTGGAGGTCCGGGTGATGGATTCCCAGACCCGCGTCGAGCACACCCTCGGCCTGGCCGCGCTCGTCCAGGGCCTGGTCAAGGAGCTCTCCGAGCACTTTGACTCCGGGCAGGAGCTCTCCAGCTACCCGTTCGAGATGCTGGACGAGAACAAGTGGCTGGCCGCCCGGCACGGCCTGGAGGGCGAGCTGGTCGACCTGCCCAGCGCCGAGCGCGTTCAGACCCGGGCGCTGGCCCGCCGGCTGCTCGACCGCATCCGCCCGCACTGCGAGGAGCTCGGATCGGCGGGCGAGCTGGAGGCCGTGGAGGACCTCCTGAGCCGGGGAAACGGTGCAGCCCGGCAGGTGGTCGTGTACGAGGCCAACCACGACCTGCGCGAGGTGATGGCCGAGATCGTCGCTGCCTCAGCTGTATAGGGGTAGGGGCCCGCGCATGCGCGGGCCCCGGGGACGGTGCATGCACCGTCCCCCGGTCCGGCACATGTGCCGGACCGCCGGCGGGCACATGTGCCCGCCGGAACAAACAAAAATGGGCTCCGCCGCGACACTACAATCGGCTAACCGATGAGCACGGGGAACCCTGACCTCTTCGTCATCTGCAAGAGCTGTGGCGCAGAGGTGAGCCCCTACATCACCGAGTGCCCGTACTGCGGCAACCGGCTGCGCAAGCGCGCGCCCAAGATCGACCGCGAGGGCCGGGTCACCGAGAAGCGCCGCCGCCGGCCGCCCGCGCCCACCCTGCCCCGGCTGCGCCGCGGCGAGATCCCGGGCATCCGGCCCGAGTCCCGGCCCTACGCCACCAGCGTTCTGGTCGTCCTCAGCCTGGTCGGCTGCCTGGTGTGGCGGACCTCGCTGGTCAGCATCGACAAGATCGCGATCCTGGACAAGCCGGGCGATCACTGGTGGCGGCTGCTGACCACCCCGTTCGTCTACAGCAACACCGGCTACGCGTTCGTGGCCATCAGCACGATCGCCATCTACGGCTGGCTGCTGGAGCGCCGGCACGGGCCGACGCCGGTGGTCGCGCTGTTCGCCGTGGGGGCCGTAGGAGGCACCGCCGCCACGGTGGCCCTGCTGGCCCACCCCGTCGTGCTGGGCGCCAACGGCGGGGCGCTGGCCCTGCTCATCGCCTGGGCGATCCCGGACCTCATCAGCCTGCGCCGCGGGGAGGACTTCGAGGGCGACCTCCTGGGCACGGCAGTCGTCGCGGTCGTGGTGGCGCTGATGCCGCTCGTCGTCACGGAGGCCAGCTGGATCTCAGACGGCGTGGGGATCATCGGCGGGCTCACGGTGGGCGCAGCGATGGCGATGGCCGATCGCGACTGATTCCCACCCCGAGTAGTGTTCTTGCGCAAACCGGGTCTTTGGGGGGCGCGGGAAGGGAGTGGGTTATGTCGGAGGTGCGTTCTCGCCTCACGTTCTCGAACGTGGTCGCGTGCCTGGCGCTGTTCGTCGCCCTGGGGGGCAGCGCGTACGCGGTGGCGGTCAACAGCGTCGGCACCAAGCAGTTGAAGGACAAGGCCGTCACCACCCGCAAGCTGGCCGACAGCGCGGTGACCACCGGGAAGCTGGCCAACAATGCGGTCACCACAGGCAAGCTGGCCAACAACGCCGTGACGACCCGGAAGCTGGCCAACAACTCCGTGACCAGCGCCAAGGTCGTCGATCACACGCTGACGGCGACGGACGTCGCCCCGAACACGTTCCTGGCGGCCAACGGCACGGCGGCGGATTCCGCCCGGCTGGGCGGCCTGCTCCCTGGCGACTTCGTGGAGGGAGTGGGATTCATGAACTACCGGCGAATCGTGGTCGCAAAGGGCGCGAGCGGCCAGCTCCTCAACTCCCTGTTCGGAACGTGGAGGGGGAACTGTGACGCGACCGGACACGTGAGCGTGACCTGGTCACCGATCGTGACCAACGCCGAGTATCTGGCCCAGGCCCTCACGACCAACGGCCTCACGGTTGACACGCTGAATGAAATCCCTTCCGGTGGCAGCGCCAACGAGCCGGCTGCGCCATCATTGGTTCCGGTCGCCATCACCTACCAGATCGGCTACACCTCCGGGCTCGACCACATGGTGACGGCGTTCATCACCGGCCGGAACGAGGGAGCCAGCTGCGTGTTCACCGGCC
>JBJMLC010000096.1:0-11445 GCA_045805485.1 Solirubrobacteraceae bacterium
ACGGCGCTCGGCCTCGTCAAGCAGGACACAGAGCCCCTCAGGCCCGCCGCCGCCCTCGGCGTCGAGGGCATTGAACGTGGCCGTCACCAGCGCACCGTGTTCCTCCTCGGCGTCTTCCGCCAGCAGGCAGCGGAAGATCCAGAAGCGGCGACCGCCGACCAGCGGAAGGGCCTCGGGGAACGCGGAGCTGACCCCGATCACCGCGTTCTGCCGCCGGGCCAGGCACACCACCTCCGAGAGCCGCTGCTCGGCCTGCTGGCCGGTGAAACCCACACGGTCCCGCCAAAACGCCAGCACGTCGTCCTGCCAGGAATCGTCCACCCCCCCGCGCACGACGTGGATCTCGGATGAGATTGGCCCAGAGATGCCGGCGATGGTAGCTGTGAGCGTTCTGCAGGCGGCCCCGATATATTCCCCGCCGCAAGGGGCAAGACATCCGATGGGGGCTTCAGGCCCGGACACGGCTTGCTCGAGTGCCAGCGGCGGAGGAGAAGCGTGACCGTCAGATCGTTCCATCGTGCCAGGGCCCGTCGCCTGGATCGCGCGGCGCGTCGCGCGAACCTCCTGGCTCGCCGCGGACGATTGCTGGCCGGCGCAACGCTGGGAGCGAGCGCCCTGCTGGTCTCCAACGCCCAGGCCGCGGCCTACACGGTGACCACGACCGCCGACTCCAATGACGGCGCGTGTACTCCCGCCCTGTGCTCGCTCCGAGACGCGATCGTGGCCGCCAACGGAGACGGCACGACCGACACCATCACGTTCGCCCCCACCGTGACGGGGGAGATAGACCTCGGAAGCCCTCTGGACATCACCACCGGCGCCGGTCTGACGATCACCGGCCCAGGGGCGGACACCCTCAAGGTCTCGGGCCAGGGCACCACTGGGATCTTCAGGATCACGAGCGGCGCCGGCCCGGGGGCCCAGTACAGCAACGAGATCTCGGGCCTCACGCTCACCAAGGGGTCAACCAGCGATCCCGGCGGCGCCGTATCAGACCAAAGCTATGAGCCGCTCAAGCTGGATCACGACGTGATCAGCGACTCGACGAGTACGAACTCGGCCCCGCCGGGAGGCGGCGGCGGCGTCTTCGCCCAGGGCCCGGCTCAGATCGTGGCCAGCACCATCACCGGCAACACGGCTGCCCACGGTGGAGGCGTTGAGATCAACCCGAAGTACAACAGCCCGGCCGTGCCCAAGTACGGGATGCCGCTGATCATCCAGGACTCCACGATCTCCGGGAACCACGCCACCGGCACCAGTGGGGCCATCCCGGGTAACTTCGGCGGAGGCGGAGGAGTGGCCGCCTACGGCTCGGAGCTCGTGGTGAGCAACTCGACCCTGTCGGGCAACACGAGCACTCTGAGCGGCGGGGCCATCGAGGACCTTTCAAAGTACGGGCTGACGCTCAGCGGGTCCAAGTTGACCGGTAACACCGCGGTCTATAGCGGCGGGGCGATCATGGCTGAGGGCACGCCCGTCGGCAAGAAGTACGACCCGACCAGGATTTCCAACTCCACGATCTCCGGCAACACCGCGCATGACGGAGCGGGTCTCGCTGTCGCCCAATACAAGTACACCAGCGGCCCCAGCGCCCCCACCACCGCACCCGGCCAGCCGGTCACCATCCAGGACAGCCTGATCGCGGGCAACCACGGGACGCACCACGCGCCTCACCCAGAGAGGGCCCTGTCGTTTGGAGGCGGCATCGAGATCTTTGGCGCCATCGGGTCACCTTTCCGCCTCATCGACTCGACCGTCACGGGCAACTCCGCCGATCGCGGCGGTGGCATCGGGCTCGGGGGCGCCTACCCCCAGGTGCCGCTCCTCGTCACGAACCCGAACAACGGTCAGACCGGCTCGGTGAGCTTGGAGAACTCCACGATCGCCGGCAACAGGGCCAGCCTGGACACGGGCGGCGGCGGGATCTACCTGGGGCAGTACAAGACGTCCTCAAGCTCGCCCGAGCAGGCGGGCACGGCAGCGCTGGAGAGCACGATCGTCGCCGGCAACAAGGCCGGCGGGAAGGGCAACGACCTCCGTCGTGGTCAGAAGGCCACGACCGGTGGCTTCACGGGCGACTTCAGCCTGATTCAGCGTCCGGGAGTCGCGCCCCTCACCGGGAACCACCTGATCCTCCACAAGAACCCCGGTCTCGGAAAGCTCCAGAACAATGGAGGACCCACGCTGACGAAGCGGCCGAATGGGAAGAGCCCGGTCATCGATCAGGGGCATGCCGATCTGGGTGCGCCCAAGGACCAGCGCGGCAATCCGCGCACAATCGAGACGGCCATCCCCAACCCCGCGGGCGGTGACGGAACTGACATCGGCGCGGTAGAGCTGTCCCGCGGCCAGGTCGTGCCCCCGCCGGATCCCAGGTTCAGCGTCCTATTGGGCGCGCGGCGGCTGGGCGGCGCCAGCACTCCGCTCCTGGTCGACGGGGCCACGCCGGTTACCTGCCAGGTCCAGGTCGGCTTGCTCGGCGGATGCGCGATCGCGGTCACCATGAAGGGGGTTGTGGTCGCCTCCGGAGGCGTGCCTGCCAACCCTCCGCGGCAGCACCTCACGACCACCATCAACTCGAGCACAGCCACCCAGCGGTACCTGCTCAAGCACTTCCCGCTCGGAGTTCCCGCCACCGCCAATGCGGTAGGCATTGCGTCCGGGCCGGCGTCGGCGGTCGGCCCCGTCAGGCTGCTGGGCGGTCCGTCGATCACCCTGCCGCTCGGTACCGGCTCAACCCAGTTCTCGGACCAGGTGAAGACCCGGCTTGACAAGGCGGCGGCGGAGCTGGCCGGGACCAAGACGGTGGGTCTGATCAGCAGCTCCCAGGCCCAGGCCGACGCGGTGTCCAGGCGCCTGACCGCACACGGCGTCACGGCTCCGATCACGATCCGGGTCCGGAAGCACGCCCCGGCGAATCAGATCACGATCAACTTCACCTATTAGGCCCGCGCGCCGGCGGCCCGGCGGTGGACGCGAGGTAGCGGCCCGGCGGTGGACGCGACCGCCGGCGGCCTGGGCTCACTTCTTCTCGATGAAGCTGATGTCGCCACCCGGCTCCAGCACGGCCCAGGCGACGCTGTCGATCGACGCGATTTGCTGGCCTCGCATCTTTTCCGCCACCTCCTCGAGTCGGATCCGTTCACGGCGGAGGTTTCGCTCGATCGGCTGTCCGTCCTGCACCAGGACGATCGGCTCGCCCTTCGTCAGCCGTCGCACGCCGGTGAACCGCCAGCTCAGGAACGTGACACCCACCTGTAGGAGGGCGATCGTGGTCACCGCGAGCACCGCGCCCGTGACCGAGTAATCGCCCTGGGTCAGCCCCTGCTGAACGGCATCGCCCAGGACGATGAGCAGGATCAGGTCGAACGGCTCCAGCTTGGCCAGCTCACGTCGGCCCATCACGCGCACGACGACGAAGACGAAGGCAAACAGGACGATGGCCCGCAGGACGATGTCCATGACTCAGGGAAAGACGGTCGCCGAGCGGGTGAGCGACAGTAGCCGTTTCCTCCCGTCATACAGCGTGACGGTCCCGTTGCGATGCCCGACGGTGGTGGGGTTGACCTGGAACTGGAGGTACTGGTTCCACCTCTCTCCAGCGCTGATCGATCCCAGATACAGGACCAGACGGCCGTGTCTGCTCACCTCGGAGCTTGGCGATGGCTCGATCGTGTTGATGGTCATCCCCTCCAGCCAGCTCGGGTCGAGCTCCAGGATCGCGTTCTTGATGTCCTGATGCGGGACGATCTGGAAGCGGGCCTGATACAGGAGTCCGCTCCGCAGGCGGGTGGGAGACTGGACATTGAGCGTGACCGCCGCGGAGCTTGCGGTGGTCGAACCAGGGCTCTGCCCAAAGAAGTCCAGCAGGCCGAGCACCGGCACAACCAGCAGGACGCAGAGCAGGACGCGACGGACCCACACCTCGCGTGACCGGCCCTCCAGATCACGATGGTGGCCAAGGTCGATCGACGTGGGAGCAGCAGCCACCCCGTGAACTTCGACGGCCGCGCCCTCGTTCCTAGCCGCTATCTTCGCCTGCCGTGCCGCAAGCGACACCGGCGAGCTCAGAGCCCGCGAAGGAGTTCAAACCCCCGCCTGGAACCTCCGCCCCGGGACGACGGCGGCGGCGACGGGTCAGCTACGAGCTTCTGTCATGCGGATTCGGCGGTCACGTGCTCCTGGGCAGAGACGCCGCGAGCCTGCGTCGGCAGGACGCCATCTTCGCGCGGCAGGACGACGGGTTTCGCTGGTATCGCTGCCTGCGCTGCGATTCATGGCTGGCTCTGCCCAACCCGAAGGAGCCGACGCAGGACCACCCGCCTGACCGTGAGGACATCAAGCTTCCGCTCCGTGGCCGCCCGCTGCGCGACAAGTACGTCCTGCGTCTGATCGCGATCGACCGGGGGCTTCACTTTCTCGTCCTGGCCTTGCTGTCGATCGCCATCTTCGCGTTTCTGTCCCACCGCGCTCAGCTGCGAGGCGAGTTCTACCGGGTGGTGGCGGCGATTCACGGCTCGCTCGGCGGCCCCACCAGCACGTCGCACAGCACGATCATCGACGACCTGCGCAAGCTGTTCTCGCTCAAGCACTCCACGCTCTTCGCCCTGGGCTTGATCGCCGCCGCCTACGCGGCGCTGGAGGGTGTCGAGGCCGTGGGCCTGTGGCGGCGCCGGCGCTGGGCCGAGTACCTCACGTTCGTCGCCACCACGATCCTGCTCGTCCCCGAGATCTACGAGCTCACCAAACGGATCACGGTGTTCAAGATCCTGGCCCTGATCATCAACCTGCTGGTCGTCTTCTACCTCCTGCACGCGAAGCGGCTATTCGGCGTCCGGGGCGGAGGGCGCGCCGACGCGGCCGAGCTCGAGCGTGACGCCGGCTGGAGTGCGCTCGAATCCGATCTTCCGCCGCCGCCCTGAGGCGGCGAGGGCGGGTGCGTGGGGAAATCCCGGAGGACCCTTAAAACATCAAGACCCCGCCGAGATGGCAGGGCCTTGATTGGGGGGAGGTCAACGACCCGCTTGAGCGGGTTGGGATGTCAAGGACCCGGGGGAGCGGATCCTTGCTCGGGCGTCAGGACCCTGCCGAGGCGGGGTCCTGCGTGCGAGCTTGGGAAAGTGGTCAATTCGAGCCACCGTGGGCGTGCTGTGACCGGCGCAGCTTCGCGGCGGCCTTGACGCAGGCGCCGTACGGCGTCCCCTTCTGTCCGTCGACATGCTGCCGGCTCTCGTTGGAGCACACCCGATGCGGGTTGGCATTCGAGTTGTTGGCCAGCTTGGCCATGTCGTTGACACAGTTGGAGAACGGCGTGCCCTTCTGCCCGGACACGTGCTGCCTGCTCTCGCCCTGGCAGAACTTGCCGTACTTCTTGGCGTTGCCGTTGCCGGAGTGGCTGTGGCCCGGCGCGTTCTGAGAATTACCGTGGGAACCAGTTGGTCCGTGGGCGATCGCCGCGGCGGGCACGAGGCCGAGCGTGGCAGCGGCCGCGACGGTGCTGATCTTGTGGCTGAGTTTCATCCTTGCTTCCTCCTTGGGGACCGATTCCCGTCCTTGCAGCCTCCCTGAGGCCGCAACATTCCTTTGCAGCCAAGAACGCCGCAGCCACACGGAAGTCAGGTGCTTGTTCGGCCCCGGACGAGATCTTTAGAGCCACTTGAGGAACCTGCTTTCTCGTCTATGGTGTTAGGCCCTGACTTTTCGCGCGGTCCAGCGTGGTCGATATGTGTCCTGTGGAAGCCCATATGTCAGTTCCCGCGCGTGGTCGCTCGGTCAGTGTGCCCGTGCCGTTCGGGATGCTCAGCGACGAGCGCCTGGCTCGCCTGGTGGGCGAGGGGAACGAGCGCGCGTTCGGCGCGCTGTACGAGCGCTACCACCAGCCGCTGTATCGCTATTGCTATTCGATGGTGCGCCACGAGGCCGACGCACAGGACGCCCTGCAGTCCACGTTCACGGCCGCGCTGGGTGCGCTGACTCGCAGCCAGCGCGACGCGCCGCTGAAGCCCTGGCTCTTCCGGATCGCTCACAACGAATCGATTTCGCTGCTCCGGCGCAGGCGCCTTCAGGACGAGATCCCGGAGACGCTGGAATCCCCCGCGCACTCCGTCGAGGCCGCAGCCGAGGAACGGGCCAAACTGGCCCTGCTGGTATCGGATCTCCAGGCCCTGCCGGAGCGTCAGCGGGGCGCGCTGGTGATGCGCGAGCTCAGCGGCCTCTCACACGACGAGATGGCGGCCGCCCTCGGAGTTTCGCTGGGCGCCGCGAAGCAGACCGTGTTCGAGGCCAGGCAGGCACTGCAGGAATTCGCGGAGGGACGGGCCATGCCGTGTAACGAGATCCAGCACCTGGTCTCAGACGGCGACAGGCGGGCCCTGAGGGGACGGCGTGTGCGAGCCCATCTGCGCGAATGCGCGGGCTGCGCGGCCTTCGCCGAAGCGATCCCCGCTCGCAAACAGGCGCTGCTGGCCCTCTCCCCCATCCTTCCGGCCGCGGCGGCGACCGGCCTGCTCGCCCGTATCACCGGCGCCGGGTCGGCTCACCACGGCGGTGGCGGCCTGCTGGCGGGCGTAACGGGCAAGAGCGTGGGCGTCGCTGTCTCCGCCAAGACGGTGGCCACCGGAATGGCCATCGTGGCCACGGCCACGGTCGGCGCCGTGGGCGCGGTGGAGGCCGTGAAACACCTCGAGCATCGCAGCACGCCGGCCGTGCGCCTGACCCACAGCCGGGCCGGTGGGGCGGCTCAGGGAGCGTCGAACTCGGCCGCCGGCGGGGCGGCGACCGCCTCAGCCCGCGGCTCCCACGCCCGGGGCCATCAGGGCGGCCGCGGAACGGCAGCGCAGCACGGAGGTCTTTTCGGCGCGGCGCTGGCGGCTCGGTCGCATCATGCGGGGGCCGGAGCGAACCAGGGCTTCGGCGCCTCTCAGTTCGCGGCCGGCGGCCACGCAAGCGCGTCCTCAGCGTCAGGTGTAGGCGCTGGAAGCAGCACGGTCAATCCCAACGCCAATGGCGTCAGTCCCAACGCCGGCGGGACGAACCCCAACGCCCACGGTGGCAACCCCAACGCGTCCGGCGGCAACGCCAACGCCGGCGGTGGGAGCACCAACGCCCACGGCGGCAACCCCAACGCCGGGGGAGGCAACTCCAGCGCCGGCGGCACGAACACCAACGCCCACGGCGGCAACCCCAACGCCGGCGGCGGAAGCACCAACGCCCACGGTGGCAACCCCAACGCCAAGGGTGGAACGACCACCACGACGACCACCACCACGACCACGACCACCACCAGCAACGCCCACGGCGGCAACCCGAACGCCAGGGGCGGCAACTCGCATTCCGGGCATTAGCGGGCGCTCAGCGCGCCGCGCCCCGGGCGCCACGGGCAGGCCCAGACGCCTCCCGACCACATCGGGCGGCACTACCCTAGATGGACCATGCGCCGGTTTCTGTTTCCCGGTCTCGCCCTCGCCGTGGCGGTCGCGTTGCTCTCCCTGCTGGCCTTTGGTGTGAGCAGTCAGGGCGAGAACACCTCCATCGACTCGCAGATCGCCCACGGCACTCGCCCCCCGGTGCCGGACTCGGGCACGCGCCTGCCCATCCTGGGCTCGTCACAGAGCGAGAGCCTGCGTGATTTTCGCGGACGGGTGGTCGTGCTGAACCTGTTCGCCTCGTGGTGCCAGCCGTGCGTGGCCGAGGCCGGCATCCTGGAGCAGGAGCAGCGCAAGCTCGTCCATCACAACGCCACCGTCCTGGGCGTCACCTACCAGGACAACTCCAGCGACTCCGAGACCTTTGTGCGCCAGAACCACGTCACGTATCCCGTGGTCCGTGACGTCAGTGGGAGCTTCAGCCATTCCTTCGGGGCGAACGGCATACCGGAGACGTTCGTGATCGACCGGCATGGAGACGTGGCCGCGGTGCGGCGCTACCAGCTCAACGACACGTGGCTGGCCAGGGTCCTGCCCCGGATCCTGGCGGAGCGCTCATGAGGGGCCGACTGATCGCTCTGGTGGCCCTGCTCGCTCTCCTCGGCGGGCCGGCGTTGCTGGGCGGGCCCGCGGCCGCTCTGGCCGCGCCGGCTCGGGCGTCGCTCACCGATATCGAGAACGACGTCATGTGCGTGGTCTGCCACGAGCCCCTGGCGGTTGCTCAGTCACCGCAGGCCGACGCCGAGCGGCGCTTCATTCTGATGCTCATCCACCGGGGTGAGACCAAGGCCCAGATCGAGCGGCAGCTGGTGGCCCAATACGGTCCCTCCGTGCTGGGCAAGCCGCCCGCGGAGGGGTTCTCGCTGTCCCTGTACGTCCTGCCGCCGGCGCTGGTGGTGATCGGCCTGCTGGTGCTGGCGGTCACGCTGCCCCGGTGGCGCCGCCGGACCCGTCGAATCGAGGCGGCCGCGGAGGTCTCGCCCGCGGCCCGGCCGGCCAACGGCTCGGTGACGCTGAGTCCGGGGGAGACGCAGCGTCTGGATGAGGAGCTCAGCCGCTACGGCGGTTAGCCAGTGATTCCACGGGGGGGGCGCTGGGGGTGCCTGAGGGGTAATGGGGGCTCAGAACGACTACAACGTCACGTTCTTCGCATTCCGGGCTGAGGAGTTCGACGTTGTGGTTGATATATGACAACAACGTCGTGGTTCGGCACACGAAAAGTCCAGATCGCGACGTTATGGCTGTTCGTGAGGTGCCTGGCGCCCCCGCTCGGTTGCCCGACGCCCTGCGGCCCCGCGGGGCGCCCGACGCCCTGCGGCCCCGCGGGGCGCCCGACGCCCTGGCGCCCCCGCGGGACGCCCGACGTCCTGGCGGCCCCGCGGGGCGCCTGGCTGCGTCTGTTCCCCGAGCTGCCCCAGCAGCCCGGCCTACATCGACTCGGGCGCGCTGACCCCCAGGAGGCCGAGCGAGGTGGCGATCGTCCGCTGGGCGGCGATCGACAGGGCGAGCCGGAACGCCTCCAGCTCCCCGGGCTCGACCCCCACGACCCGGCATTGCTCATAGAAGGACGTGAAGTCCCGGGCCAGGTCCAGGCAGTAGGCCACGATCCGGTGCGGCGCCCTCCTGAGCGTAGCCTCCGCCACCTCCTCAGGGAAGGAGGCAATCCGCTTGACCAGGTCTCGCTCGGGAGCATGCAGAGGCTCCGAGCCCCAGTCCACACCGGGCTCGATCGCGGCCTGCACCGTCTCAGCGGGCGCCTTCTGGAGCATGGAGGCGATCCGGGCGTGCGCGTACTGCACGTAGTACACGGGGTTCTCGGCCGACTGCTTGGCCGCCAGCTCCAGGTCCAGCTCCAGGGTTCGGTCATGGGAGCTGCGGAGCATGAAGAAGCGGGTGGCATCGACCCCGATTGCGTCAAGGAGGTCGTCCAGCATCACGAAGGAGCCAGCCCGCTTGGACATGGCCATCACACCCTCGCCGTGCACCAGGTGGACGAACTGGAGGATGGGAACCTCCACTGTCTCTGGGTCCCCGCCCAGCGCGGCCATGGCCGACTTGAGCTCCCGAACGTAGGCGTGGTGGTCTGAGCCCACGGGCATGAGCTGCCGCTCAAAGCGCCGCTCACGCTTCTCCTGGAGGTAGGCGATGTCCGCGGCGAGATACGTGGGCTCGCCGTTTGATCGGATGACCACGCGGTCCTTGTCGTCGCCGAACGTCGTGGTGCGCAGCCAGACGGCTCCCTCGGAGCGGTACACGTGCCCCGCCTCCTCCAGCACACCCAGCGCCCGCTCGACGGCACTCGGAGACCCCTCATGGAGCTGGCGCTCGCTGAAGTATCCGTCGTAGCGGACGCCGTAGCGCTCCAGCGTGCCCTTGATCCGCCCCAGCAGGCGGTCCACCGCAGCCTGGGCCAGGTCATCGGGTTCTCGATCAGCCGCCCCGGGCAGCTCGTGAGCCAGGTCCCGGACGTAGTCGCCCTGATAGCCACCCTCCGGCACCTCCTCTCCCCTGGCCCGGGCCCGAACCGACTCGCCCAGCAGGCGGATCTGATTCCCGGCGTCGTTGAAGTAGTACTCCCTCCAGATGCTGTGGCCGTGATGCTCCAGGATCCGGGCCAGGGCGTCCCCGTAGGCAGCGTGCCGGCCGCTGGCCGCCACCAGAGGGCCGGTGGGATTGGCCGAGACGAACTCGATCACGATCCGCTCGGGGCTGGCCGTCCCCCCGGACCCGAAGCCCGCGCCCGCCGTCAGGACCGTCGACAGCGTCTGCCGGTGCCAGCGGTCGGACAGGAACAGGTTCAGGAATCCTGGGCCCGCCACCTCCACGCGCTCCAGATCCTCACCCAGGAGGCCTTCCAGAACCTCGCCGATCCGCTCGGCCACCTCTCGAGGATTGCCTCCCGCCAGGGGTGCCAGCAGCATCGCCGCATTGGTGGAGTAATCGCCCTGGCCCTCCCGCCGCGAGCGCTCCACCCGCAGCTGGGCCGGGGGCTCGTTCGAGGCGCCCCCGCTCAGCGCCAGGGCGGCCGCCAGCACCTGGGCCTGGAGGTCTGCCAGTGGACCAGTGGATTGGATCACGTTCGCGAGGATGCCATCTCAATAGTGATATGGCTCGCCGGCGATGATCTTGTGGGCCCGGTACAGCTGTTCCAGCAGCACCACCCGGGCCAGCTGGTGAGGGAGGGTGATGGCGCCCAGGGAGAGCCGCTGATCTGCGTGCTCCAGCTCCAGCCCAAACGGTCCTCCGACCACAAAGCACAGATCCCGACCCTCCCTGCGTCTGGACTCGATGAAGGCGCTGAAGGTCATCGAGTCCATGGACTGACCATCCCGGTCCAGCAGGCAGATGCTGGGCGAGACGGGGATCGCGCCCGGTCCGGCTAGCTATTCCGACTCGGGCTCCGGCGCGCCGGTGCCGCCGTACTCCGGGAGATTCTTGATCCCCTCGCGGGTCTCCCACTTGGAGTAGTTGTCACGCATGGCGTCGATCAACTCGCGCATGAACCGGGCCGAGAGGTTGATGCGGGATACCACCACTCCGGGAATCTCCTCGTCCTCGACCTCGTGGTCGACGCGGGCGAAGGTGAGCGTGAACTCGTAGACGGAGTGGCTGACGTAGGCGAAATTGGCGTACGTGCCGGCCATGATTTCCGGCGAGAAGTGGATGTTGATCCGGCGCTCTCCGCGCTCTTGTTCGTCCATAGCGACGTAGTATCCCATCGTGCGGATCATTGTCGTCGCGGTGGGCAGGCTGCGTCCGCCCTTCGCCGATGACGTGCAGCACTACCAGAAGCTCCTGGGGCGCCATGTCCGACTCGAGTCTCTGGAGGTGCGCGAGGGGGAGCAGGTCACGCGCCGGCTGCCGCAGCGGGCGTTCGTGTGCCTGCTGGACCGGGATGGTCAGTCCATGGACTCGATGGCCTTCAGCGCCTTCATCGAGTCCAGACGCAGGGAGGGTCGGGATCTGTGCTTTGTGGTCGGAGGACCGTTTGGGCTGGAGCTGGAGCACGCAGATCAGCGGC
>JBJMLC010000097.1:0-19935 GCA_045805485.1 Solirubrobacteraceae bacterium
CCCTCGGTGTCCCGGGCGGCCTCCACGGCCCCCAGCTCACGCAGTCGCAGCCTGATCCGCTCGCGCATCTCGGCCGCGGCCTTCTCCGTGAATGTGATCGTGAGGATGGCCGACACGTCGAGCCCGTCCTGCATTACCGACTCGACGAACCGCTCCACCAGCACAGACGTCTTGCCGCTGCCCGCGGCGGCGTCCAGGAGCAGGTCGCCCTGACGGCGGGCGATGGCGTCCCGCTGCTCTGAGGTCCACTCGCGCTGAGCGGTCGCGCTCACAGCTGGCTCCGGCAGATGCCGGGGTGGGCGCATCCGTCGCGGGAGCAGGTCTGCGGGCAGGGCTCCAGCTCGCCGGTGCGCAGGCGCCGGGCCAGCTCGACGGCCCGGGCGGCGGCGTCCTGGAGCTCGGCGTCGAGCTCAGGCTGCTCGCGGGCATCGTTGGCCACCAGCCGGTCGCTGGGCAGCGTGCCGGAGAGGAAGATCCCGCGCGCGCGCAGATCGCCCCCTCCCAGCGGCTGGTAGAGCCCACCCACCGGGTCAAGCCCCATGAGCCGGCGCACGGCCAGCATGTACAGCGCCACCTGGAGCCGGCGATCGGTGGACCAGCGGGCCCCCTGATACTCCTGGCGAGCGGACCCGCTCTTGTAGTCCCGGACGATCGCCTTCCTCCCGCCCACCGGATCGACGTCCACCCGGTCGATCACACCCCGGACCAGGACGGGGTCAGGCTCATCTCCCAGGACCAGGGCGGGCAGCGAGCCCTCGTCATCCTCGAAGCCGAAGCGCAGCTCGAGCCCCCGGGGCTCCCAGTCACTCCCGTCGCGAGCCTCGTGGCGCAGGTAGCGGCGCAGGTCGGCCTCGATGCCGGCGGTCACCCCGGCTCGCACCGAGGCGGCCCGCCCGGGCGCGATCTGGGGCGGGCTCTCCTCCATGACCTCGCCCAGGATCCGCTCGGCATCAAGCAGCGTCTGCGGCTCGACCGCTGCCTCCAGGCGCCCGATGACCTCCTCAAGCACCCGGTGCATGTAGCCGCCCCTGGCCAGCGGCTCCGGGTCGGGGCCGAAGCGCGGCGGCGAGAGCTCGCGCTCCACCAGCCAGCGGACGGGGCAGTCGGCGTACATCTCCAGCGCGCCCCCGGAGACGATCCGGCTGTGCCGGACATGGCCGAGGGCGGCCTCGGAGAGAGCCATGCGGCGCGGCGGCTCGGGCGCGGTCACGCCGGAGGCGGCGAGGGCGTGGCGGAGCTCGCGCTCGGTGGGCGCGTCCTGCGGCGCCCACACGACGTCGCTGAGCAGGCGCCGGCGCCGGCGCTCGATCCACTCGGGCACCAGCAGCTCGGCCACGTCGTCGATGAACGGCGAGGCCAGCGCCAGATTCCCCTCCTCATCGGAGCTGCGAAAGCTGAAGACCACCTGCTCAGTGGCCCGGGAGACCGCGGAATAGAACAGGTACCGCTCCCGGCCCAGGGTGTCCTCGGTGGGCCGCAGGCGCAACCCGCTGGCCGCCGCCAGCTGGCGGCGGCGCTCCTCGGGAAGGAACGGCTCCGGGGCGGCGGGGCGAGGGAACTGCCCTTCCTGCAGGCCGCATACGAACACCGCCCGGTAGCGCCGGGCCCTGATCGCCAACGGCTCCGATATCTCAACCGCTCCCGGGCGGATGGGCCGGCCACCGCTCACCTCGAGCTGCTCCAGCAGACCAACGAGCTCCGCTCCGGAGGGCACCAGGCCGAGCTCGTCAAGCTCACCGAGCGCAGCCAGCAGCGCGGACAGCGCCCGGGCGTCGAGCTCCTCGTGAGCCTCCAGGACGGGAGCGCGTTCGGCGAACGGGAGCGCCATCAGCCGGCGGGCCTCACGGGAGAGCTGGGCGGCGGGGTTCTCGGCCTGGCGCAGCGAGGTGATCTCCTCCAGACGGAAGCCCAGCCGCTCGACGGCCTGAGCCGCTGTCCTCAGCCCATCGCGCCGCACCTCGGCCTCCAGGGCGTCGGCGCGCTCCGGACGACGATTCAGGACCCCCGGTGTCCGCAGGTACTGGAGTAGGTCCTCAGGGGTGGCCTGGTCGTCGAGCAACGCGCACCGGGTCAGCCCGAGGAGGCCCCTGCCGAGCGCGGTCTGGCCGAAGAGCAGCTGCCGATCGATGGCCACCGGAATGCCGTAGTCGGCGAACACGCTCTCGAGCGCGCCCGCCGATCCGCCCAGAGACCGCGAGACGACCACGATCTGCTCGCCGGGCACCCCGGCCCGGAGCAGCGAGAGCACCTCGGCCGCCACCAGCTCCGCCTCGGCCCGCTCGCCGCCCGCCTCCAACAGCCGCACGGCGCCGCCCGGGTCCAGGCGCGGCGCGGAGGCGAACAGCCATCGCTCCAGATGGTGCAGGGCGGCCCGGGACGCGGGCGCGTAGTGGTCGTCGAGCGCCGGCAGCTCGAGCACCCGTTCGGCCAGCGGGCGCAGGTCCTCCACCACGCGGGCCCGAGCCTGAAGTCCCGTGTGCCCCGGCTCGTAGGTCAGCGACAGGGTGACCTGGGCCCCGGCGGCCTGGGCCAGGGTGACCACCGCGTCCTGCTCAAGCGGATGGAGGTCGTCGAAGCCGTAGAAGAAGACCTGGTTTGAGCCCCAGCGCCCGGGCGCCCCTCGCAGGGCGTCCAGGGCCCGCCAGGCATACAGGTCGCGATCCACGCGCCCCAGGCGCTCCAGGCGGCGGGAGTACCCCAGGTAGATCGAGGCGACCTCGTTGGCGTACGGCTCCAGGCGCGAGTCCTCCGCCGCCCACCTCTTCAGCGCCTGGGCGAAGCGCTCCGGGGTGACGAGCCAGCGCTGAAGCTCGGAGATCAGATCCGCGGCGGCGGCCAGGAAGCCCGGGGCCTGGGCGCTCTGCGCCAGCACGTCGAAGCGCAGCCCGCGCAGGACACCCAGGAGCAGCCGCTCCCGGGCCAGGGATGAGATGCGGCGGCCTCGATACCCGGTCCGGCGGGCTATCTCCCCGGCCAGGGCCGAGAACGTGAGGACCGTGCCCAGGGTCGCGCCCTGCTCGGCCAGCTCCCGCGTGTAGTGCCGGGCATCGGCCGCGGTGGGCACGACCAGGAGCGCTCCGCCGGGGGCGGCGGCGGCGTAGGCGCCGAGCGTCTCACCGGCCTTGGCCGAGTTGGCGGGTCCCAGGACGAGCGTCAGCGGCATGAGGCCTATGGTGGCGCTCTGATCAGATGTTTTCGGTCCGGCACATGTGCCGGGCCCCGGGGGCGTGCATGCACGCCCCCGGCCGGGCCTCCAGCGCAGGCCCGCTCGGCATCCAGCCTCGCCACGGCCGGGCCGCGCTGGAGTCATCCAGCTGTGGCCCGGCCAACTGCTTCAGCCGGTGGCCACCCCGGGCTCTTCGCCGGCCATGACCACCAGCAGGGCGTCGACCACGCCCGGATCGAACTGGGTCCCGCTGTTCTTGCGCAGTCGGTGCAGCGCCTCGTGCACGGGGAGCGCGGCCCGGTAGGGCCGGTCGGTGGTCATGGCGGTGAAGGCGTCGCAGCAGGAGATGATCCGGGACTCGACGGGGATGGCGTGACCCGCCAGAGCGTCGGGATACCCCAGGCCGTCATAGCGCTCGTGGGAGGAGCGGACGATGCGGCCCACCTCCCCCAGCACGCCGCCGAGGCTTTCCAGCATGGCCTGGCCCGCGATCGGGTGGTGCTCGATCAGCGCCCGCTCGTGGGGCTCGAGCGCACCGGGCTTGTCCAGGATCTCCCTGGGGATACCAACCTTGCCAACGTCGTGCAGGAGGCCGCCGAATTCCAGCCGGCGCATCCGATCCGCGTCCAGGGCCATGGTCTGGCCGACAGCCGTGACCAGGTCGACCAGCGCGGCACCGCCGCCGACCAGCAATGCGGTCTCCCGGTAGGCTCGGGTCAGCTCCTCCTCATGCATTTGCGTGAGCATGATTTGTCTTTATCGGCACAAATCGCCGATATGGCCAGCTTTGGGGGTCTTTTGTTAGGCGGCCCTGGGCTCCGGGGCTGGCTCCTCGGCCTCCGGAGGTTTCGCCCCCTCCTTGGCCCAGGGCTCATCGAACTCCACCCGCCACTTGCCCTCCTCGCTCTGCTGGAGGGCCAGCCGAGCCCGGAAGCTCTTGCCTGAGCGGCCCTTGAACCCGGTCACGGCCTTCTCGGTCCGGCCGGTCTTGATCAGCTCGCGGGCCACACCGATGGCCAGCTGCTTGCCCGCCTTGCCCTTCCAGATCACGAACCCGCACCCGGGGTCGTCACGCGACCAGCACGAGTAGCCCTTGCGGTTCTCCATGATGTCCCGGCCGCACACCGGGCATGGCCCGAGGTTGGCCCGAGGGATCCGCACGCCCTTCAGCTTGGTGTCCAGCTCGCCCACCGTGTCCTCGGTGAAGGCCACGATGTCGCCCATGAAGGCCTTGCGCGAGTCCTGACCGGTCTCGATCTTGGCCAGCCGGGCCTCCCAGTCTCCGGTCAGGCCCGGGGAGGTCAGGGCGTGCTCGCCGAGGAGGCGGATCACGTTCAGGCCCTTCTCGGTCACGACCAGGGCCCGGCCGTCTCGCTCCAGGTAGCCCACCGAGATCAGTCGCTCGATGATGGCCGCCCGGGTGGCCGGGGTCCCGATCCCTGAGTCCTTCATGGCCTCGCGGAGCTCCTCGTCGTCCACCAGCTTGCCCGCGGTCTCCATCGCGACGACCAGCGAGCCGTCGCTGTAGCGCCGGGGGGGCTTGGTCTCCTTCTCCTCTGAGGAGACCTGCTGGACCTCGACCTGTTCGTCCTTCTGGAGGCGAGGCAGCTGCTGCTCCTTGCCCTCGTCGTCGTCCTGGGAGTCCGAGTCGGCCGACTCGCCGTACACCCCGCGCCATCCGGGGACGAGGATCAGCTTGCCGCGCGTGCGGAAGATGTGTTCGGACACCTTCGTCTCCACGCGTGTGTTCTCGAACACCGCGTCCGGGTGGAAAGCAGCCAGAAACCGCCTCACGACCAGGTCGTAGATGCGCCGCTCGTCCTCATCGAACTTGTCTACCGGGTGGCGGTCGGCTCGAGTGGGGATGATCGCGTGGTGGTCGGTGACCTTGGCGTTGTTGACCACCCGGCCCAGGGGCAGCACGTCAAGGCCCAGCACGTACTGGGCCGCCTGCTGGTACTCGGCTCGCTCGCCCACCACCCGGGCCGTCGGCTTGATGTCCGTGATCATGTCGCTGGGCAGGTACCGGGAGTTGGTCCGCGGATAGGTCAGGGCCGCGTGCTCCTCGTAGAGCCGCTGGGCGGCGGCCAGCGTCCGCCGGGCGTAGAAGCCGTAACGAGAGCTGGCATCACGCTGAAGGTTGGTGAGGTCGTAGAGCAGGGGCGCGCGCTCCTTGCGCTCTGACTTCTCGAGCTTGACGATCTCCCCGACCTGGCCCTGGCAGGCGGCCACGATCTGAGCGGCCTCCTGCTCGGTTTTGACCCGTGGGTTGGCCCCGGCGTGGAAACGCCCTTCATAGACGCGGGGGCGATCCTGGACGGGATCGAAGGTGGCGTCCACGATCCAGTAGGGCTCAGGCGTGAAGGCGCGAATCTCCTCCTCCCGCCGGGCCAGAATCGCCAGCGTGGGCGTCTGCACCCGGCCCAGCGAGACGGCGCCGTCGAAGGAGGAGCGCAGGCGGATGGTGGCCGCGCGCGTGGCGTTCATGCCGACGATCCAGTCGGCCTCCGAGCGTGAGCGGGCCGCCGCCTCCAGCGAGGCCAGCTCGTCCGCCGGCCGCAGCGAGGCGAAGGCCTCCTCGATGGCCTGCTTGGTCATCGAGTTCAGCCACAGCCGCTGCACCGGCTTCTTGGAGCCCGCGTTCTCATACAGATAGGCGAAGATCAGCTCGCCCTCCCGGCCGGCGTCACAGGCGTTGACCACCAGGTCCAGGTCGTCACGCCCCAGCTGGCGCTTGATCACGTTCATCTGCTTCTTGGAACGCTCGTCACGCACCACGAGCCTGAAGCGCTCCGGGACGATCGGCAGATCGGCCATCCGCCACTTCTTGAACTTGTCGTCGTACTCGTCGGGCTCGGCCAGCTGCACCAGGTGGCCGACCGCCCAGGTCAGCACGTGCTCAGGACCCTCCAGATAGCCCTCGCCCTTGCTGAAGGGGCCGGGCAGCACCTTGGCCAGATTGTCGCGCGCCACCGAAGGCTTCTCGGCAATGACCAGGGTCTTGCTCATAGGTGGGGGCAGGGTAGCGCTCCGTCAGGCGCTGGCTACAGGGCACGCCCCAATTCCTCGGCGCGACGGGCCAGCGCTATCAGGCCCAATTCCCGCGCCGTGGCTGCGGCGTCGTCGATCAGCCGGGCGGCGCGAGCCCCTCTGCCCAGCGCCTCGGCGTAATCAAGCTGGGCGTGGCCCAGGAGTACCGGCGCCCTGAGGTCGGCAGCCTGGGTCAGGGCGGACTCGAAGTGCTCCCGGCACTCCTCACGGCGGCCGAGCAGAGCCGATAGCCGCCCGAGCAGGCGGGCCACCGGGCCCAGGCAGGTCGTCCCGAAGCCGCGCACGATGTTGTTGGAGGCGTACGGGGCCAGAAGCTCGTACAGGAGCTCGCCCCTCTCCCGGTCCTTCAGCAGCGTGCACAGCTGACCCAGCATGGCCACGGTGGCTATCCATTCGCCATCGGCGGGGATGTCCTCAAAGCCCTGCTCCGCCGCGTCGTCCACGGCCGTCCGAGCCTCCTCGCGGCGGCCCGTCTCCCACAGGATCATGGCCACGGCCACCCGCCACCCGGGCCGGGTTGGATTGGTTGTCGCAATCTCCCGGAGGGCGTGCTCCAGCTCGGCCGTTCGCCCCTGCTCGCGCCGGATGGCCACCAGCTGCATCAGGTGGTACTGCGGGGCGGTGACCGACTCCCCCGGGGCGCCGGCGGCCACCGCTTCCGTGGCCGCCTCCTCGGCCTGGTGCAGCGAGCCGTCCAGGAGAGCCCGCATCCCCTGCCAGACCAGCGTCTGCCAGCGGAACAGCGGCTGGCGCAGCTGCTCGGCTCCCAACGCGAAGGCGTCGATCTGCGCATCCACGCCATCGCGATCGCCACTCTCGAGCAGGTCGACGACCAGCCAGGCGTGGGCATGGAGCTGGAGCTCCAGGCTGCCCGCCGCGCGGGCCGCCGTGAGCATGGCCGTGGAGGCCTCGAGCCGCTCGCTCAGATGAGCCGGGCCCCACAGGGCCGCGCGGCGCGCCGAGCAGGCGTGGGCCCTGGCCTCGGGGTCGTCCAGCTGGTCGGCGATCTCCACGGCCTGGAGGCTGAGCTCCTGCGTCCGGGGCCGCTGGTCGGAGTAATAGAACGTCCCGCAGGCCCGGGCCAGCAACCTGACCCGGTCGCAGGTCAGCTGGCCGGCGCTCCTGTCCAGGGCCAGCTGCACATACCGGATCAGCTCCTCGTCGGCGATGCCGGGCTGCTGGACGTAGCGCCGGGATGCGCCGACCACGGCCCGAACCAGACCCGGGACGTCGTCCAGGCGATCGGCCAGCTCGGCCGCCTCCAGCAGGACGTCCCGGGCGCGGCGCCGCTCTCCGGTCCGCACGCAGGCCTCGCCGAGGGCCAGCAGCAGCTCCAGCCGGCGCGGGAGGGCCTCGGGCTCAGCTCGGGTGAGGACCTCCAGGGCCCGGGCGTAATGCTCCATGGCCTCCTCATGGGCCAGCACCTCGGTGGCCTCCTGGGCGGCCTGGAGCGCGTAGGAGATCGCCTTTTCACTGTCCGGCAGGCCGGCGGCGCGGGTGAAGTGAAGCGCCAGGGAGCTGAGCGAGGGCTGGCCAGAGGCCTCCAGGGCCTCGGCGACGCGGCGGTGGAGCCGGGCTCGGCGAGGGGAGGACATGCCGTCGTACAGCGCCTCGCGGATCAGGGCGTGGGAGAAGCTGTAGCGGCTGGAGACGGCGGTGGACTCCAGCAGCACGCCGGCGGCCAGAGCCTCCTCCAGGGCAGCCAGGAACTCCCCCTCATCCAGGTCCACCAGCTGCTCCAGCAGTTCGACGTCGAAGTCCCGGCCGGCCACGGCCGCGACGCGGAGAAACTCGATCGTGCGCGGGTCCAGGCGCTCCAGCCGGCGCGCGACCATGCGCTTCACTCCCTCTGGAAGCTCCAGGCGGATGAGCTCGGACGCGGTGGCCGACCCAACCCTGACCCCGGCCGCCACCAGGTTGCGGACGATCTCCTCGATGAAGAACGGATTGCCCTCGGTCTCCCGGTGGATCTCCCGCGCCATCGCGCTGGACGGCCTCTCCCCGGCTCGCAGCCGGACCAGGCTGGCGGTGTCAGGCTCCCGCAGGCCCCGGATGTCCAGCTGGGTCGACAGGGTCTCTCGCCGGAGCTCGGTGAGAGCGTCCAGCAGGACGTCGGTGGCCGCCTCGGTGCGGAAGGCCACGAGCATCAGCAGCCGCTCCGGCCGCAGCGCCCGGGCCAGATGGCGGAGCAGGAGCAGGGTTGGGCGATCGGCCCAGTGCAGGTCGTCCAGGACCAGGAGGATCGGAGCCTGCTGGGAGACCGAGCTGAGCAGCCCCACGACCGCCTCAAACAGCCGGTAGCGCTCGCTGTCAGGTTCAGCCGGCGGGATTGGGAGCTCGGGAACCCGGCGCCGGATCTCGGGCACGAGCCGGGACAGCTCGGGTCCGTGCTCCCTGACGACGGCCCGGATATCGTCCAGGCTGGCCGTGGCGAAGTAGTGGCTGAGCGCCTCCAGAAACGGCTGGTAGGGAGCCAGACCCTCCTCGGGGGCCCGTCCGGCCAGCACCACGGCCCCGTCCTCGTGGGCCCGGCGAGCCAGCTCCGCGGCCAGGCTGGTCTTCCCGATCCCGGCATCGCCCGCCAGCACCACGATGCGGGTGGGCCGGGACAGGATTGACGGCTTGGCCTCCTGGTCGCGAGTGGCGTGCTCCCAGAGTTCGGCGAGTTCGGTGAGCTCCCGGTCCCGGCCCACCAGCGGGACCTGGCTGCGGGCTCGGAGCTCGGCGGGTAGCTCCCCGGGCGCGGCCGGCGAGCTGGCGATCATCGTGGTCTTGTTTCCGCCCTCGCCTCGCAGCAACTGGTCGTGAGCGGCGATCGCGTCCTGGGAGGGAGCGGTGCCGAGCTCCTCCCGCAACAGGGTCCGGAGCCGGTCGAAAACTCGAACGGCCTCGGCCACGTTGCCCCTGAGGGCATGGGACTGCATGAGCAGCGTGTAGCCGGACTCCCGGTACGGCTCGGCCTCGATCAGCGCCCGGGCGGCCCGCTCCACGGTGCCCAACTGGGCTCCGCCCAATCTGACCCCCGCTCCGCCCATGATCTCCAGCGCCTGGAGACGCATGTCGTCAAGCTCGCGCCGGTGCGGCTCTAGCCACCCAGCCTGCGCGCCGGGCAGCAGGCCACGGGTGGCGATGTTGAGAGGCACCTGGGCCAGGCCCCACGCCGCCCGGGCGTCATCACGGTCCAGCGCCACCAGGGCCCGGGCCAGCTCGTTGCGGGCGGCCTCGAAGTCGACCCATACCGGCTCGGGCAGGGAGAGCCTGAGCTCATCGCGGCCGCTCAGCGTTTCTGCGCCGAGGGCGGAGCGGAGCCGCGAGAGCAGGGTGCGCAGCGCGGCGTCCTGGGAGACCGGTGCCTGGGCGGGCCACAGCGCGCCGATCAGCTCCTCTCGCCCGATCGCCCGCAGCCGGTTGAGCAGCATGTAGGCCAGGAGCAGGCGGACCTGCCGTCCTCTGAGGTCCTGAGCCACCTGCACTCCGTCCAGCTCCACGGACAGCTGTCCGCAAAGCTGGACCCGGGTGCTCTCGGTGGCGCTTCCGACCGACAATTGACCTCTCTCCCCCTCGTGGCGGCCTGTGGGGGTCAACCGCTGAGGGCGAAACCACTCCCCTGAGCCGTGGAACGCTCGCGTTCTTGGAGGCGGAGCCGCTCGAATCCCCATCGTTTGGAGGGGGAATTAGAGGCGAAACCGCCTCGTTTTCGGGCGCAGTCCACCACTCAGAAATGTGGAAACGTTTTGGAAACGTATCGCCAACGGCCCGGACGCATCCTTCCGGCCGTGGAATGGGGCCACCCAAATACACACTCGGCGGGGCGCATGAGGGAAAGCGACGGCTATGGTCGGGACCAAAGCAAGCACCATGGTTAGAGAGCACCGGCGGATTGCCAATTGTGAGTGCGGGGCGGTACTCGCAGGCAATTCCGATGAGGAGCTCTTTGACGCCGTTCAGCTGCACCTCGCACACCACCATCCCGACCTCCTAGGGGCACTGGAGCCGGACGTGGTGTTACAAATGGCCGAGAGTGTCGCGGGCGCACCGCCTACGGGCACCGGGGGGTAACAAGCACCTACGGGGAGGGCGGTGTTGCAGACCACCGCCCACCCCCGGGTGCTGCTTTTTTCGGGATACAGAGTTCCCGCGTCCCCTACCCCGTACAGCGCCCTGAGCTGACCGTATGCGTGCCCCGGGACTTGGCCAGGGCGAGCTGCGGGGCGACGACCGAGTTGGGCACGGCCATACCGCCCGGCCCGTTCGGCCCCGTGGACTCCGTGATGGCGGCGAACACCGTGGCAGCCACGCGGCCCGACGCGTCCACGAGCGGACCGCCGGAGTTGCCGGGGCGGACCAGGCCCCGCAGCGGGGTGATGCTGCGGGTGACCGGGCCCTGGCCGTAGGCATTCTCGGTGCTCACCTGCTGGGTCTGGCCGATGCGGCCGGGCTCCTCGTTGAACGGTCCGTCCAGGGGGTAGCCGAGGATGGCCACGGGGGCGCCGGAGGCCGGGTGCGAGGCCAGGCCCAGCGGACGCGCATTCAATCCCGGCACGCGGAGCACGGCCACGTCGTCGTTGGGATCGAAGGCGACGAGCTGGGTCGAGTAGCCCGGGCCGCGGCCGCCCACCTCGACGGTGGTGTCGCTCTCGCCCGCCACCACATGAGCGTTGGTGACCACGAGATGCGGGGCGGCGACCCAGCCGCTGCCCTCCACGCCCAGTCCGCAGGCCGTGCCCAGCACTCGGACGACACTTGGGGGGGCGGCCCGGACACCCCGCGCCGAGAGGATCTGGCGGGTGGGCGGCGGCACGTCGGCGGCGGGGCCGCGGATCGCCGGCAGGGGGTCGAATCTCGCCAGCGCGTTCAGAATGGGCCCGGACGGGGGAAGAATCTGGTTCAGCTTCCGCAGAATGACCGAGCTCTGGATGTCGGTGCGCAACGTCCTTGAGCCGGTGGCCTGGAGGGCCACCGCTCCCACGATCCATGCGATCCCCAGCCCAACGCAGGCGGTGAGAAACGCCCCCAGAACGCCGTCCGCGGTGCGCAGGCCGGGGAGGCGCAGCGCTGCACGGGCCCGCAGGCCCACCCCTTCCAACCCCGTGGCCAGGACTCCGCCGGCCAGCAGGGCGCCCAGCAGGCCGAAGAGCGGGGCGTAACGCGAGTGGTCGCCGTGGGGTACGAGCAGCGTGGCCAGGCGGGTGCCGACGAAGGCCCCGATCACGAATCCGGCCAGCGAGAGCACGCCGACCAGAAAGCCCTGGAGATAGCCGTAGATGGCGAGTAGGACAACGAAGACAACGATCACCCAATCCACCGCGGTCATATCGAAGGAGGTTAGTCCTGGGCGGTCCGGACTCAACGGCGGGTCCAGCCCGGGAATCCTCTACCGTTCTGCGCCTTGCGATCAGGGCCGATCGTTGAAGTGCATCGGGGCGGAGGTAGCTTGAGTACCCGCCGCCGGCGCCGGTATAGGCACGGGCTGCCGCTCGTGGTCGTGGCCGTGGCCGCGTTTGCAGTCGGCGCCATCGTGGGTGGCAACAGCGGCCCGGACGTTCGGGGCGCGGTCCGGGCGTACGCCAACGCCTGGGCGCGCCAGGACTTCGGGCATATGTACTCATTGCTCGACCGCCGGTCTCGCCGGGGTCTGACCCAGGCGCAGTTCGTGTCCGAGTACCGGGCAGCGGCCCAGACAGCCACGCTGCGCTCGCTGCGCGTTCGACACGTGGGCAGCCCGAACGGCCGCGAGGTGCCCGTGCAGATGCTTGCCAGCACGGCCATCTTCGGAACGCTGAGGGAGACGCTCCTCGTCCCGTACAACGTCACCGGTCCGGCGCCGCGGATCACCTTCGCCTCGACCCTGCTGTTCCCCGGGCTGCGGCCGGGCGAGCAGCTGTCACGATCGGTGTCCCTCCCTCCCCGGGCCACGCTGCTGGCCCGCAACGGCGTCCCGCTGGCCAAGGGGCCTGATCGGATCTCGCCCATCCCGAGCGTCGCGTCCTCGATCGTGGGGATCCTCGGCCCGATCCCCGCGGCGCAGACAAGCCACTACGCCTTGCTCGGCTACCCCCCGGACGCGAAGGTGGGGATGAACGGCCTGGAGCGCGTGTTCCAGGGCCAGCTGGCGGGCCGGCCCGGCGGGACGCTGAGGGCCGGGACCCGGGTTCTCGCCCGGACCCGACCGGTGCGCGGCAAGGCCGTGAGGACGAGCATCGATCCGTCACTGGAGACGGCCGCCGCCACGGCGCTGGGGTCCAGCTACGGCGGCATCGCGGCCATGGATCCTCGGACCGGGCAGCTGCTGGCACTGGCGGGTCTGGCCTTCTCGATTCTCCAGCCCCCCGGCTCCACGATGAAGGTCATCACCACGACCGGGGCCCTCCAGGCCGGGATCGTCAAGCTCACCGACTCATTCCCGATCGCCACCGAGGCCACGATCGATGGCTACACGCTGCACAACGCCGGCGGCGAGGCCTGCGGGGGGACGCTGCTCAACGCGTTCGCGGTCTCGTGCAATTCGGTCTTCGCCCCCCTGGGGGTAAAGCTCGGGGCGACGCGCCTGGTCTCCACCGCCGAGCGGTTCGGGTTCAACCATCGGTTCTACATCCCCGGCGCGGCCGAGAGCCAGATCCCTTCGGCGAAGGAGATCGGTGGACCGCTGGACGTCGGAGTCTCGGCCATCGGTCAGGGCCGCGTGCTGGCCAGTCCGCTCGAGATGACGGACGTGGCGGCCACGATCGCCATGCACGGCAGACGCCCGCTGCCCACGCTCCGCACCGACCGACCGCCGCGCTTCGTTCACGTCACCAGCCGCCGAGTGGCCGGGCTGATGCAGCGCCTGATGGTCGCGGTGGTGGAGTTCGGGACGGGGACGGCCGCCCAGATCCCCGGCGTGACGGTGGCTGGTAAGACGGGCACGGCGGAGATAGGGAACAGCAACAACCCCACGGCGTCGAACCCTCAGAACACCGACGCCTGGTTTGTGGGGTACGCCCCCGTGGGCGCCCCGCGGATCGTGGCCGGCGCGCTGTTCACCGCCGCGGGCGCGGGCGGAGCCACGGCGGCTCCGGCGATCCGTCAGGTCCTGGAGGCCGGGCTGTCGCGGCACTGAGGACGCGGGCGCCGGGGGTGTGGACGCTGACTACAGGTCCAGCGAGATCGTCGCCTGCACGGTTCCGCTGGGCGAGCGGATCTCCAACGTGAGCGGCCGGTTGCTGTACACGGCGTCGCTCAGCTTGAACAGGAGCAGCCCGCCCTGGGTGGGCCCGAAATAGGCGGTCGTGTTGGGCGACGGCTCGATGCTGTCGGGTGAGAGCTTCTGTGATTCCCAGGCGTACGGATTGAGCGTCTTGGACACGGGCAGCGGGTAATAGTGCCGGCCGGTGGTGTCGACGATGTCGAAGTTGCTGGTCGTGGTCTGGTCGCTCTGGGTCTGGTTCTTGGCCCACATAAACACGCCATACCAGAGCTGAGCGGCAAGAAGTTTGGCGTCGGAGGGCGGCATCCCCTTGACGTATTGCGAGTCCTCGGTGGAGTACGGATTCAGCTGGCGGGAGACCTGCAGCTGGTAGGTGATGTTCCCGCCCTGCTCGTAGACGCCATCGTTCTCCTCGCTGGAGGGGTTCGAGACCCTGCCGCAGGCGGTCGTTCCGACCACCAGCAGGACCCCACAACCGATGAGGAGCGGACGCCGGAGACGAGACGGGAGACGGACCTTCAAGGGACCCAAAGTGTATTCAACGACCTGTCGCGGTTCGTCGCGGTCGCGCTCGCGGTTCGTCGCGGTCGCCGCTGGCCGCGGTCCGGCCGGCGAGGCAGCCGGTCAGCCGGCGGCGACGGTGGGCCGGCGGCCTCGATCGCGCCCTTCCTCCAGGATCGTCTTCAGGCGCCTGATGGCCTTTGCCGCCTTCCGCTTGGTCCAAGACGTGCCGCCCAGGGACTCCATCAGCCGGTCAGACATCAGGAGCGGCTCGGTCTCCATCGTGAACTCCACCCGAGTGGTGTCTTCCGGCGCCTCGAACAGCGCGTATGTGGACAGGATTCGGATGCGGTTGTACTTGCCGCCCCGGCCCTCCTCGACGATCCGGTACGGCGGCTGGGTCTGGGTGATCGAGAGGTCGGCCCATGAGAAGCGGTTGAGCGGGGCCTTGATGCGGAACCGCACCCCGGCGCCCACTCCGCGCGAGTCCTCACGCAGGAGGTGCCAGTTGGTCAGATAGTGGTCGGAGAACTCCGCGTGGTTGGCGATGTCCACCAGGTACTCGAACACCTCCTCCCGGGGCAGGGAGATGGTCGTCGAGACGGTGAACGGGTCCACGGCGGACGGATTGTAAGCCGGGTGACCCGGAGGGCCGACACGGCCGCGGGCGGCCGCTCGGCGCGACGGCTCGGCGCGGCGCGACGGCGCGGCGTGGCGCGACGGCCGGGCTACGCGGCGCGCTGGTCCAGAATCCGCAGGCTGCTGCCGAAGGCCGGCGTGTGGACGAGCCGGGAATCCGTCGGCGCCTCACGTGACAGCGAGCGGCAGAGCTCGCACAGCACGCGATCCCGCTCGTACGTGTACACCCACTCCCCGATCAGAGGCGAGCGCCGGCACCGCGTGCAGCACTCCTGGCCGGCTGCTCGGTCGTCCACCCCGCGCCGCAGGAGGGCCAGTTCCAGCTCGGCCATCTCCCGCTCGATGTCGTTTAGGGCGCTCATTGCGGCTTTTTTCGTCGGGGGAGCCAGTGCTCCTGCCGAGGCCCGAAATCTCGCAGGCAGGGCCACCTGACCGGGTGGGATCAGGCGCGGGTCGGCCGTACGGGGAAAGCCCTCTAGACCGGGACGACCGGCGCGGAGCCGCGGCGCAGCCGGGGATGGCGCCGGGAGCCATTTTGGGCGACCCGGCGGGCTGACAGACCGGTTTCCGGTCACCCTACGGCGCAAGACAGACCGGTTTCCGGTTGCGAAAAATGGGGTGTAAACCTGACGTTTTTTGCGCCACTTAGGGGGTAACATGTTCTTAATCTCGATGGGCAGGCAGAGGCCAGGGACGGGGGTCTCCGTCGTCGTGCGACCTTCGAAAAACCCAACAAAACGGGCGGGAAATCGGCTTTGACACCCCTTGTACGATGTTTCAACCGGGGGTGTGCTCGGGAGGACCGAACAGCCCTAGTGGCGAGGAGATAGTGCCCCAATGAAAGCGTGGACGTCAGGCAATGTTGCCGGGACTGGCACTTTTCGTTGCACGGATTGCGACTATCCAGTTTCACTGGACGCAGTGGATGAGCTTCCTACCTGCCCCAACTGCGGGGGCGACTCATTCGTAAGAGCATCACTGTTCACAACGGCCCAGACGACGGTTGTCGACCTCGCACCTGAGACCGACGATCAGGCTTGGCTGGACGAGGTGCGGGAGGGCCTGACCGATCCGGGCCAGTATCTGGCGTACCGGACCGACGATGAGGAGCTGGTGGCCTTCGCGCTCGAGCGCGAATGGACGCGGATCGGACGAAGCCTGGCCGCGGACATCCGGTTCGACGACCCCACGGTCTCACGTAGACATGCGCTGATCGTGCGCCAGCCTGATGGCCTGCGGGTGCTTGACGACCGGAGCCTCAACGGCGTGTTCGTCAACGGCGAGCGGGTGGAGTGGAGCACCCTGGCCGACGGCGACGAGATCGTAATCGGCCGCCATCGGCTGTACTTCATGGAGCTGCCGGCCGTTTCCGGCGTCCGCTACACGCATCTGGCGGACACTGGGACCGCGTAGCTCAACGCCCGTGATTCGGTGACAACCGGCGGCGGAGCCGCTCGCCTATAGTCAGGCCGAGATGGCCGCCACGATGTCCGTCCTCTCCCAGAAGGGAGGCACCGGCAAGACGACCGCCGTGCGGACGCTGACCGACGTGTTCCGCCGGATCGGCCTGGACGTACTTGCCATCGACCTTGATCCGCAGGGCAACCTGTCCGATTACCTCGATGTCGACCCGGAGGCGACCCCCACCATCGGCGACGTGCTGGGTGGGCGGGCGAAAATGGCCGAGGCCATCCACGATGGCATCGTTCCGGCCAACCTCGGACTGGCCGAGGCGGAGCTCATGCTCGGCGGGCGGATGGGTCGTGAGCTGGCGCTCAAGAAGGCCCTCCGGGAGGTAAAGGGGGACTACGACCTGGTCATGATCGACTGCCCGCCGTCGCTGGGCCTGCTGACCGTCAACGCCCTCGTGGCCGCCGACTACGCGCTGCTGTCCGCCGAGGCTCAGTACTTCGCCCTCCAGGGGGTGGAGCAGGCTCTGGAGGTGATAGAGCTGGCGCGCGAGAATCTCAATTCTGACCTGGAGTGGCTGGGGATCGTGCTCAACATCGCGGACATGCGGACCCGGCATTCACGGGAGGCATTCGACTCGCTGCGGGCGCACTTCGACGACAAGCTGATTGACACGGTGGTCAGGGCGTCGATCGCGTACGCCGAATCGGCCGAGCGCGCGCAGTCGATCGTGGAGTACCGACCTGACCTGGCCGTGGATTACGTCGACGTCGCTGATGAGCTGCTTCGGCGTCTGGAGCTCGAGCCTCCCCGACGCCGCCTGGCCACCCTGCGGAGCCAGATCGCGGGGGGTCAGCGCGAGCGAGTGGGCTGACTAGAGCTCGCGCACGTCGGCCCCGCGGGACTCGAACGTGACCCGCATGACGGTGGCCCAGCCCGCCGTCTCCTTCTCCAGAGCGGCCAGGACCTGGCCCGTCTGCTCGAACTGACACCACACGAGCACGCTCGGTCCCGCGCCTGAGATCGTGGCTCCGAGCGCCCCGAGCTCTGGGGCGTGCGCCAGCAGCTCGGCCGACCGCGGATACAGGTGGGCCCGAGCCGGCTGATGCAGACGATCCTGGAGTCCTTTGCCGATCAGCTCCCAGTCCGCCGTGGCCAGACCGAGCACGAGCGTGGACGCATGGGCCACGTTCGACACGGCGTCAGCGAGGGGGACCTCGGCGGACAGAGCGGCGCGGGCGGCCTCGGTGGCCACCGGCTCGAATGGCACGACGAGGACGGCCTCGAGTCCCATCGGCGACTCAAAGCGGGTCCGGCCCCCGTCGGCGCAGATGACGAATCCGCCGTCCAGCGCGGCGGCGGCGTTGTCAGGATGGCCTTCGAGTTCGGCGCCCAGGGCGAAAAGGTCTACGTCCAACTCGAAGATGTGATCAGCCGCCATGAGCCCCGCCAGGCGGGCGGCGGCGCTGGAGCCCAGGCCGCCTGACAGCGGTATCTCGGACTCGATGCTGAACTCGAATCCGTCCGCGCTGTGCAGCCGCTCGAACCCCTGGACGACCAGGTTGCTCCGGTCACGAGGGACGTCCAGCTGGGTGTGCACGGCAAACGTTCCGGTCTCCCTGACGTCCACCTCGAGCTGAAGCGAGAGGGCAGCGGCCAGGACATCGAACCCGGGCCCCAGGTTCGCCGTGGAGGCGGGAACGCGCACGAGCCGGCGGCGGCGCAGTGTCATTCCAGTACGGCGCGCTCTATCGCGCCCAGATCCGGATCACAGGCGACCACGGCCGGCGCCTGATCCAGCGCCGTCTGGGGGTCCTTCAGGCCGTGGCCGGTGAGGACGCACACCAGACGCTCGGCGTCGCCGGGGCCGTACTCGAGCAAGCCGGCCACCCCGGCGGCCGAGGCCGGCTCGCAGAAGATCCCCTCGCCCGCGGCCAGGAACCGATAGGCGTCAAGGATCTGCTCGTCGGTGACGGCCCGGATCGCCCCGCCGGAATCGCTCATGGCGGCCATGGCATCCTCCCAGCGAGCCGGGTTTCCGATCCGGATCGCGCTGGCCACGGTCTCCGGGTGCTCAACCGGCTCGCCGCGCACCAGCGGGGCCGCCCCCTCAGCCTGGAAGCCGAACATTCGAGGGCGCTGGCCCCCCTCCGTGAACCCGCGCCAGTAGGCGGTGATGTTGCCGGCGTTGCCCACGGGGATGCACAACGCGTCCAGCTCGCCGTCCAGGGCCTCGGCGATCTCGAAGGCGGCGGTCTTCTGACCCTCGATCCGGAACTCGTTGATGGAGTTGACGAGCGAGATCGGATGACGGGAGGCCAGCTCCCGGACGAGCATTAGCGCCTGGTCGAAGTTCCCGCGCAGGGCCACCACCCGCGCCCCGTGCATGACCGCCTGGGCGAGCTTGCCGGCCGCGATCCTCCCCTCAGGGACGATGACCACTCCCCGGAGACCGGCCCGAGCGGCGTACGCCGCGGCCGAGGCGGCGGTGTTGCCGGTGGATGCGCAGACGATCGCCGTTGCGCCCTCCCGCACGGCGGCCGAGACCGCGCAGGTCATCCCGCGGTCCTTGAACGAACCGGTGGGGTTGGCACCCTCGATCTTCAGCCACACCTCGGCCCCCACGCGCTCGGACAGGCGCGGCGCGGGCAGAAGGGGTGTCGACCCCTCCTCCAGCGACACGACCGGATCGTCCGGGCCGAACGGCAGCCGGTCGCGAAAACGCTCGATCACCCCAGGCATTCGCGGCAGCATGCCAGACTACCCCGCGGCGGAATGAGTAGGCGTCGAGAGACAGAGGGTTATTTCCCGCGTGGCCAGTCGATGCTACGCCAGGTCCACGACGAGCATCTGGTCGGCCTGTTCTACGGTCAGCGCGCGCTGTGCATCGGGGCGCTGTCGCCGCTGAACTACGTGGGCACGAGCGAGCACTCCTACGCCAAGCTCACACCGTTCAAGCGCCTGGTCCACACCGCCAAGGCATTCGAGACGATCTTCTTCGGCACCCGGGACGAGGCGGATCAGGTGTTGGCGTACGTCAATCGGTTGCACACGTCGGTCCAGGGCGTGCTGCCCGAGGATGCTGGAGTCTTCCCGGCCGGCACTCCGTACTCGGCGCTGGATCCGTCGCTCATGCTCTGGACCGTGGCCGTGATGGCCGAATCGGCGCAGTGCTTCTACGAGCTGCTCGTGCGTCGCCTGAGCGACTCCGAGCGTGAGGCCCTGTGGCAGGACTATCTGCGGTTCGGCGAGCTGTTCGGGTTGCCCCGCTCTGAATGCCCGGGGTCGTATGCGGAGTTCCGGGCCTACTACCGGGATCGTCTGGCCAGCGACGAGGTGTTCCTGACCGACGAGGCCCGGTACATCGGCTACGCCACGGCCTTCGAGATTCCAATGCCCGCCGTTCAGCAACCCGGCAAGCGCGTCCACGACCTGCTCATGCTCGGGAGCCTGCCCGAGCGGGTGCGGGAGCTCTATGGGCTGACGTTCACGGGGCGTCAGCGGACGGCCTTCTCCGCGACGGTCCGGGCGGTCCGCGCAGCCCGCCGCCTGATGCCGGCACCGCTGGCCCGGGGGTACAACACGCGCTCGTTTGACGGGGTTGCCAAGACGGAGCGGCTGCGGATCGAGCGCGGGCTCCCCACGCCGCAGGTACCGGTGGAAATACACCCGCCGCGGGTCCCCACCTAGCGCGGATCCCGGCCGGGCCGAGCCTCAGACGTCCAATACAACCTTGCCGGTGGCGCCGCGCTCGTCGATCAGCTTGAGCGCCTCGGAGGCGCGCTCGAAGGGGAAGTGGGCGCCGACCACCGGGCGGACGAAGCCCTCGTCGACCAGGCGCATGATCTCCTTGCCGATCTCCCGGGTCACGTCGGGCTTGCTCATGACGTAGGCGCCCCAGCCGGCACCCACGACGTCGACGTTGTTCAGGAGCAGGCGGTTGACCCGGACCTCGGGAATCGAGCCGCCGGTGAAGCCCACC
>JBJMLC010000098.1:0-4994 GCA_045805485.1 Solirubrobacteraceae bacterium
CCGGCTGCATGCGCACGTACGCCGCGCTGGCCAATCGGGTCCGTCACTTCGACAGCCTGCCGGAGGTTCAGGAGGCGCTGGCCGCGGCCTCCGCACCGGAACTTGCCCAGGCCACGTGCGCCGGGGCGAGCGAAGCAGACGCGCTGAAGCAGGAGGTCGAGCAGCTCGACGCGCTGGCCGGACGCGGGTACTTCAATGAGGCGCTTGACCAGCTCGTGGTCGATGTCCTGATGGGCCTGCGCTGAGCCCGTCGGCGCCCTCGCAACCGGCGCGCATCACTCCCGGGCTTCATACGATCCCGCGCCATGCGATCCAGGTCCGGCGCACCGGCGGCGCTCGGCGTACTGGTCGTGCTGGCCGTCACCGCCACGCCGGCTTACGCCTTCGACGTACAGAATCCGCAGTTCGGGCGCCCGCATAAGGTCACCTACGACCGCTACTCCCTGAAGATCGACGGACACCGGCTGGTCATCTGGTCAGGCGAGTTCCACCTCTTCCGGCTGCCCAGCCCGCGGTTGTGGATGGACGTGCTCCAGAAGCTGCGGGCCGGAGGCTTCAACACCGTCTCGCTGTACTTCAGCTGGGAGTACAGCTCCTCGACCTCTGGCTCCTACGATCTGCGCGGAATCCGGGACATCAACCGGCTGCTGGCCATGACCCAGCGGGCCGGCCTGTACGTGATCGCGCGGCCGGGGCCATACATCAACGCCGAGGTGGACGCCGGCGGGTTCCCCGGCTGGCTGACCAGGCAGCTCGGCGCCGCGCGCACCAGCGCGCCGGACTACACCACGGCCTGGAAGCAATGGTTCTCGGCCGTCGACCCGATCATCGCCCGCCACCAGATCACCCGCGGGGGAAACGTGATCGCATACCAGATCGAGAACGAGCTCGTGCGGACTCCCGACAAGGATCCCTACATGCGCGCGCAGGTGGCCAAGGTGAAGGCGGACGGGATCAACGTCCCCACCACCGCCAACCTGATCGTGGGGCCGACCTGGCAGCCGATCGTGGACGTCGATGGGCCTGACATCTATCCCAACGGCTTCGACTGCACGCATCCCCGAGCCTGGAGCGGCGGGCTGTCACTGCAGATCGACCACATCGAGCAGAACGCCCGGCTCGATGCTCCGCAGACGCCCGAGTTCCTCCCCGAGTTTCAGGGCGGATCGTTCGATCCCTGGGGCGGCAAGGGGTACCGCAGCTGCTACCACCTCACCAACGGGGCGTTCCAAAAGATCTTCAACCAGACGGCCAGCGCCCAGGGGGTGACCATGCGCAGCCTCTACATGGCATACGGAGGCACGAGCTGGGGCTGGCAGGCCGTCCCCACCGACTACACCTCCTATGACTACGGAGCCCCGGTCGACGAGGCCCGGGAGCTCACGCCGAAGTACTACGACCTCAAGCGCATGGGGTACGCCGCCCAGGCGGTCGGCCCGCTCACCGTGACCGATCGGTCAGGCACCCCCCAGGGCAGCAACTCCGACCTGCTCTACGCGCTGCGGGTCAACCCGACCACCCACACGCAGTTCATCTTCCTGCGCCATTCCGACCCCACGTCCACCGCCCAGGCCAGAACCACCCTGTCGCTGAGCACCCCGGACGGAACGTACCCCCGCGTCCCCCAGAAGCGGGGAACCGCCATCAGGATCCACGGCCGGGACATGAAGACGCTGGTGGCCGACTATCGGTTGGGCGCCGAGCATCTCGTGTACTCCACCTCGCAGCTGATGACCAACGCGCGCATCGGCCGGCGCCAGGTCCTGGTGCTCTACGGCAGCGACGGCGATCCCGGTGAGACCGTCCTCCGCTACCGGGCCCGTCCGACCGTGCGCGTGCTCCAGGGTCACGTGGCCTCGACCTGGACTGCGGGCCGTCACGACCTCCGGCTGAACTACCTCCACCGCGGCCTGACCCGACTCCTCGTTCACAGCTCCAGGGGCGACCTGTTGGTCGTCATCGACGGCGAGCAGGACTCGGGCCGGCTGTGGCTGACCCAGACCTCGGCCGGGCCGGTGCTCAGCTACGGCCCGTACCTGGTCCGCGCGGCGGTCATCGGCCGGGGGGTGCTGGCCATGACGGGCGACACCTCGGCGTCGTTCCCGCGGGGCCGCGAGCTGGGCGGAGCGACTGGGACCTCGGCGTGGTCTGGACGGCTATCCCGGGCCGCGGGACCCACGACCCTTGGCATCCTGGCCGCGCCTCGGCGCCTTCGGTCGGTGACCTGGAACGGGGTCCGGGTGAGAACACGACGCAGCCGGGACGGGACGATCCAGGCGCGGCTGAAGGGACCGCCGGCGATTTCCCTGCCCTCTCTGGGCCACTGGCGCTTCCACGCCGAGGCACCGGAGGCGAGGCTGCACTTCCCGGACTCGCACTGGACGAAGGCCGACCACCTGACCACCAACAACGTCGCCTGGTGGACCGCCGCGGGCAGCCCAACGCCCGTGCTGTTCATGGATGACTACGGCTTCCACTACGGGAACGTCTGGTACCGCGGTCACTTCACGGCCAGCGGGCAGGAGAGCGGCGTGTCGCTGACGTGCGCCACCGGCGGTGGCCCGTCGACGTGCTCGGCCTGGATCAACGGCCACTTTCTGGGCACGTGGGCCTCATCGTCAGCCCAGACGTTCACCTTCCCCGCGCACGCGCTGCGCCCGGGCAAGGACAACGTCATCTCGGTGCTGGCCGAGAACGACGGCCACCAGGAGGATCTGGCCAGTTCGGTCGAACTCCAAAAGCAGCCGCGCGGATTGACGAACGCCTCGCTCCAGGGCGCCGGCACCACGGTCTCGTGGCGCATCCAGGGCGACCGCGGGGGCGAGCATCCGGCGGACAGGCTGCACGGCCCGATGAATAACGGCGGCCTGTACGGGGAGCGCAACGGGTGGTATGAGCCGGGATTCCACGACTCCGCGTGGCACTCGGTGAAGCTGCCCGATCGCTGGTCCCGGCGCGGTGTGCCGCCTGGCGTTGGCTGGTACCGCACCCACTTCAGACTCAACCTCCCGCGCGGGGTCGACGTGCCCGTGGGCCTGCGCATCAGGGACAGGGCCCGCTACGCCTACGAGGCGCTGATCTTCGTCAACGGCTGGATGATGGGCCGCTACGCCAACCAGACCGGGCCCCAGCACCTGTTCTATCTGCCGGATGGAGTCCTCCGGGAGCACGGTCCGAACGTGATCGCGATCGCCGTGCTGTCGCAGGGCGCGGGCGGCTCGGGCGGCGGCTTGGGGCGGGTGCGCCTTCAGGCCTACGGGCGCTACCGGGGCCTGGACCTGGGCGCCCCGCGGGTCAGGGCGCGCCGCTAGGACACCGGCTGCAGCAGCTCGATCACGTCCCGGCGTCGGTAGAACTCGATGCTGGGGCGGGCGGGGTCGGCGTCTGGGCGCTCGGCCAGTCTCTCCAAGGTGGGCGCGATCAGCGCGTACACCGCCGGCGGCTCTCCCTGAAGGCGCTCGCGGACAAATCTGCCGCCCGGGAGGATTCCCGGTTCGAGTCCGAGCGCTCCGGGATCGTCGTCGTCTCGGACCTCCACGCAGGCGCGGTATTCGCGGGTGGCCGGGTCGAAGGTGCCGTAGAACCTCCGGCCACGCAACGATCCGATCGCCGTTTCCAGGTCCGTCCAGGCTTGGGTGATGGAGGATTGGTCGTCGGTGGCGCGCTTGAACAGGATCGCGGTGTCGGAGCGCTCCACCAGCCCGGGAAGCGGTTGATCTCCCACTTCGGCTAATCGGAGCTCCGGCCGGCCATCGCGGGCTCCTCCTCGCCGGAGGGGTCCTCGTCGGTGAGCTGCCCGAGGCGGGTGGGGTCCTTGTCGCTGTCGGCGATGACCTCGTCGGCCGCCTGGCGATCGGATTTGGGCAGGGAGCCTGACTTCATTCCGAAGTACACGGCCTGGGGGTGGTGGGCGACCACGGCCAGGGTCGATTGCTCAGGCTCGACGGCGTAGCCACCGGAGAGCCGGAGCCCGATGGATGGAGCGTCCAGCAGTCGGAAGACCTTCTCGTGCTCTGACTGCTCGGGGCACGCCGGGTAGCCCCAGGAGTAGCGGCGGCCCTGAGTGAGGGGGATCTCCAGGTCCTGCCGGACCCGCGCGTGAAGCCATTCGGCCATCGCCTCTGCGGTCTGCACGCCGAGGCCGTGGACGAACAGCTGCTCGGAGAACTCGCCCTCCTGCTCCAGGCGACCCAGCAGTTTGGTGACCTCGTCCCCAACCGTCACCGCCTGGAGGGCCACGACATCGATCTCCCCAGAGTCCTGCGGGCGGAAGAAATCGCTCAGGCAGATGCGATCGTGGCGGGGCTGGCGGGGGAAGACGAGCCGCTCGAGCTCCCGCTCACCCGGCGCCTCAGGATCCCACACGATCAGCTCGTTGCCTGAAGAATTCGCCGGGAAGTAGCCCAGCAGCGCCCGGGGATGCAGATAGTCCTGTTCTCGCCACATCCGCTCCAGCCTGGGTTGGAAGTCGTCCTGCACCAGGCGCTGCCACTCCTGGCCCTTGACGCCGCGCCCGCCCCAGTGGAGCTTGAACAGCACGTGCGTGTCGATGTGCCGGTAGACCTCGTCCATCGGCGGGTCGATCTCCCGCACCCCCCAGAACGGTGGTTCGGGAATGGGCACGTCGATGGCGGCCCCGGACGTGACTGACGAGTCAGTCAGCGGCGGGAGGTCGTCCTCCTTGGCCGTCGGCTCCTCTCGGAGGCGCTGGGCCGCCTCCTGGGTCTCCGCGACCAGGGCCTTACGGGCCTCGGGCTCGATCAGCCGATCCATCTTGGCCAGCCCCTCGAAGGCGTCCTTGCAGTAGAAGACGCCGGGCTCATAGACCGTGTCGGTCTCGCTGCCGTTGGGATACAGGGCGCGCAGGGCGAAGTTGCGGTTGATGGCCGCGCCGCCGACCAGGACCGGGAACTGAAGCTCGCGCTCGTGGAGCTCGCGCACGCAGGCGGGCATCTGCTTGGAGGTGGAGACGAGCAGCGCGGAAAGCCCCACCG
>JBJMLC010000099.1:0-21525 GCA_045805485.1 Solirubrobacteraceae bacterium
CCTTGATGCCTCCAGGGTTCGCTCTGGACCGGGTCGCCTGGATCATCTCTACAGACGCGCGCTCGCTCACAAAATAGAGGCTACTCCGAGGCAGAGTTGTTGCCCAGGGTTACCCACGTGTCACCCGATTCGCGGGAGCATGGGGGGGTCCCATGAGCGAGGCTGCCATGAGCGAGCCGGTGCGAAAAACGTCTCCATCTGTCACGTTTTTAGGTCCGGCTCCCCTGGATGAGGCCCTGGTGGCGCTCGGCGTGGCGCAGCACTGTGTCTTCGGCCTCGACCAGCTGCGCGACTTGGGATTCACGAGCGGCTTGATACGCCAGCGGAAGGCTCGGTCCCGCCTCCACAGAATCCACCAGGCGGTCTACTCGCTCGTTCCCCGTGAGCTCCTGACCCGGAAGGGCCACTGGATGGCGGCTGTCCTGGCATGCGGCCCAGACGCCGTCCTGTCGCACCGAACTGCGGCGGCTCTTCATGGGTTGAGAGACACGTTCCGCGCGAAGATCGACGTCACCGTCCCTGGGAGATCCGGCCGACGCCGTGCGGGCATCGACATCCATTCCGTCAGAAACCTCACCCCAGACGACATCACCCTCGTAGACAACATCCCGGTCACGAGTGTGGCCCGGACCCTCCTGGACCTGGCCGAGGTGGTCGCACAGCGCCCGCTGGAGCGCGCGTTCGACGAGTCGGAGATCCTGGAGGTGTTCGACCTTCACGCGATCGAGGACCAGCTCGCCCGCAACGCCACGCGTCCCGGCGCCAAGGCCGTCAGAAGAGTCCTGGAGGAGCACTACATCGGGAGTACGCCGACGCAGAGCGAGCTCGAGGAGGGAATGTTCAGGCTTTGCCGGCGCTTCGGGCTCCCACAGCCCCTCGTCCAGGAGTGGGTCGACCTGGGTGATGGCGAGCCGATGATCAGGGCCGACTTCTTGTGGCGGCCTCAGCGGCTGATCGTCGAGACCGATGGGGCGAAGTACCACGGCACCCGTCAGGCAAAGGAGCGCGATCCGAGGCGAGACCAGAGGGCGATGCTTGCCGGATGGAAAACGCTGCGCACGACCTGGCGTCAGATCTTTCGCCGCCCGCACGAGCTGGGACCAACGCTCGTCAAGCTCGTCGCCGGCTAGCGACTGAGCGCGGGCGCGCGACCGATGGCCGCCTCAAGCCGCGCCAGGCTCACCAGCCGCTGCTTGCGCCCCAACTCCCGAGCCACCTCGAACGCCGCCCGCCGCCGGACACACTTGAGCTGGCCCGCCAGACGGCCCGTCTCCTTGATGACCGACGTCATCCGCACATGGCTCAGCCCGCAGGGCACGATCCAGTTGAACGGCTGAAGGTCGTTCTCGACGTTCAGCGCGAACCCGTGGGTCGTCACCCCGCGGGCCACGTGGACTCCGATCGACGCGATCTTCCGATCCTCGACCCACACGCCGGTGTACGCCGCCCCCTCCTCAGGCCGGGCGCGGGCCACGATCCCTTCCCTGTCCAGCGTGGCGACTAGCGCCCGCTCCAGCGTCCGCACGTACTCCACGACGTCGTCGACGCGAACGATCGGGTAGCCCACGAGCTGGCCCGGCCCGTGGTAGGTGACCTTCCCACCCCGGTCGGTGTCCACCACGTCGATCCCCTGCATCCGGTACCACTCCTCGCCCATCGGCAGCTCGTCGCTGCCCGAGCGCCGGCCGCGGGTGTACACGGGCCAGTGCTGGAGCGTCAGGAGGAGGTCGGGCACCCGATCGAGCTGACGGGCTTCACGCATGCGCTCCTGTAGCGACAGGGCCTCGCGGTACTCGAGCGTCCCCAGGTGGCACACCCAGAGCTCGGAACGGGCGGGCGTGTCCGCGGAACGGGCCGGCGTGTCCGCGGCACGGGCCGGCGCGTCCGCCGAATCGGCGTTCCCGGACGGCCCGGCCCTCACAGCGTGAGCTCCTCCAGGCGCCGCTTGACGCTGGCCAGGAACTGGGCCGCCAGCGCGCCATCGAGCGCGCGGTGATCCCAGCTCAGTCCGAAGATCGTCATCGGCCTGATGGTGATCGCGTCGTTCCCCTCCGCGTCCGTCACCACCACCGGGCGCTTGATGACGGCCTCGAAGTCCAGGATGGCCACCTGCGGCTGGTTGATGATCGGGGTGGCCATGATCGATCCGTACTGCCCCGGGTTGGTGATCGTGAACGTGCCCCCGCGCACGTCATCCGCGGTGAGCTGGCGCGAGCGAGCCCGCAGGGCCAGGTCTCGGATGCGGGCGCCGAGTCCCTCCACCGAGAGCTCGTGCGCCCTGTGGATCACGGGGACGATCAGCCCGTCGTCGCCCAGCGAGACGGCGATGCCCAGGTTGACGTCGCTGTGGCGGGTGTACTTGTCGCCCTCCATCCAGGCGTTGATGGCCGGGAACTCGCGCAGCGCGTCGATCGAGGCCCGCGCCACGAACGCCAGCGCGGTCACCCCCAGGCCGCGGCGCGCCGTCTCCACTCGGGCCATGTCGGCCTCGATCCAGGTGGTGCACGTGGCGGACACCTCCAGCGAGCGCTTCATGTGCTCCCCGATCTGGCGCCGCATCCGCGACAGCTGGCCTCCGGCGGCCGCCGGGGCACCAGCCGCCGACGCGGGAACAGCCGGAGTCGGAGCCCCGGCCGGAGCCGGGTCGGGCCGGTACGGGCTCTCGATGTGCAGAGGCGGCTCGGAGCCGCCCGACTCGATGAACGCCAGGACGTCCTGCTTGCGAACGCGTCCGCCCCGCCCGGTACCCGGCACGGCGTCCAGGTCCACGTCGTGCTCGGCGGCTATGCGCTGGACGACGGGCGAGTAGCGGCGGGAGCCGCTCGGCCGTGACGGCGCATCCGCCGGCGAAGCAGCGGCCGGCTCCGCCGCACGTGCTCCGTTGCCGCTGACGCCGGATTCCGGTGCATCACCAGGGGGGGAGGCAGATGGGGAGGAAGACTCAGCAGGAGCGCCCGCCCCGCCCGGCTCGCCAGCGCGCGGCGTCCCGCCCGCGGCCCCATCACCCACAGCGATCCGAGCCAACGGCGTCCCCACGTCCACCGTGGTCTCGACCGGAACCAGGATCTCGGCCAGGACTCCGCCGACCGGGGCCGGAACCTCGGTGTCGATCTTGTCCGTGGAGATCTCGCAGATGGTCTCGTCGGCCTGGACCCGGTCGCCGATCTCGAACCGCCAGGCCACGACGGTTCCCTCGGCCACCGACACCCCCATCTGGGGCATCGTGACGTCGACGAGCGTGGCGCCGCCACCCGCCGGGGCCGATCCGGTCTCAGTACTCGAGGAGCTCACGGCATGCCTCCCGCACGCGGTCGACGTTCGGCAGCACGGCCTGCTCGAGCGGGGGTGAGAAGGGGATCGGGACGTTGGGGGTGGCGATCCGCACCACTGGGCCGTCCAGGTTCTCAAATCCGCGCTCAGCGATCAGCGCGGCGACGTGGGCGCCGGCGGCGCAGGTGGCGTTGGCCTCGTCCAGGACGACGACCTTCGAGCACCGAGCCACGGAGTCCAGAATGGCCTCCTCGTCGAGGGGCACGAGCGTCCGCAAATCCAGAACCTCGATCGAGGCGTCCTCCAAGTCCGCAGTGGCCTCCAGCGCCACGTGCACCATGGCGCCGTAGGCGATCACCACCAGGTCGCTGCCCGGGCGGGCGACCCTCGCCTCAAATGGCGTCTCGAAAACGCCGTCGGGCACCTCTCCCTTCACGCGCCTGTACAGGTGCTTGTGCTCCATGTAGCAGACCGGGTTGGGGTCGTGCATGGCGGCGTGGAGCAACCCCTTGGCGTCCTGGGCCGTGGAGGGAGCCACCACCTTGATCCCTGGGGAGTGCATGAACCAGGCCTCGGGATTCTGAGAATGGAATGGCCCGCCGGAGAAGCCGCCCCCTGAGGGCAGCCTGACCGTGATCGGCACGGCCAGACCCTGGCGGTAGTGCATCTTGCCGGCCACATTGACCAGCTGGTCGAAGCCGCACGAGATGAAGTCGGAGAACTGCATCTCACACACCGGCCGCAGCCCCACGACGGCGGCCCCGATCGCCGTACCGATGATGGCCGACTCCGCCAGGGGCGTATCCATGACGCGGTCGGCGCCGAATTCATCGATGAGGCCGTCGGTCACCTTGAACGCACCACCGAACACGCCGATGTCCTCGCCCATGACCAGGACCCGCTCGTCCTCGCGCATCTCGTCGCGCAGCGCGGAGGAGATCGCCTGCAGGTAGGTGAGCGTGCTCATGCGCCCGCTCCCGTCTCGGTGGCCAGCGTTAAACCGCTCATGTCGTCTCCGCCCGCTCACCCGCACCAGCGAACCCGCTCCACGGCGCGTGGCCGTCTCCGAGCGGCTCGGCCTCTCCCTCGCAGAACACTCCGTCCGTGGCCGTCGCGGGATCAGGCATCGGCCCGGCCAGGGCCTCCTCGGTGGCGGCGTCAATCTCGGCCCGAACCTCTTCGCGCACCGAGTCCACGTCGATACCCGCAGCCCGCAGCCGGTTCTCCTGCTGCTCGATCGGGTCGCGCTTGCGCCACTCCTCCACCTGCTCCTTGGGGACGTATTTCATGTCGTCGTGGGCGGCGTGGCCGTGCATGCGCATGGTCAGCGCCTCGATCAGCGTCGGGCCCTCGCCCGCCAGGGCCCGCTCGCGGGCCGCTCGGGTGGCCTCGAACATGGCCTCCACGTCGTTGCCGTCGACGGTCACCCCGATGAACCCGTAGGCCGATGCACGCTCCACCGGGTCGACGGCGAACTGCTTGTCCAGCGGGGTGGAGTACGCGTACTGGTTGTTCTCCAGCACGAAGATCACCGGCAGCTTCTGCACCCCGGCCCAGTTCATCGCCTCATGGAAATCGCCTCGGGAGGTGGAGCCGTCGCCAAACCAGGTCAGCGCGCAGCGGCGCTGGCCGCGCAGCTTGAACGCCATGGCCATGCCCGTGGCCACGAGCATCATGTCGGGCAGCATGGAGACCATCCCCACGCACCCCAGCCGCCGGTCGCCGAAGTGCACATTCCCGTCTCGCCCCCCCGTGACGCCGGCCTGGCGGCCCAGGTACTGGCTCAGGATCCGTGCCGGGGTCACGCCCCGGATGATGTGTGCCGCCAGGTCACGGTGGAGCACGCACAGCCGGTCCTCCGGAGCCATCGCGAACGCGGGTCCCGCCGAGACGGCCTCCTGGCCGTAGCCGTCGTAGAACGAACCGGGGACCTTGCCCTGCCGGTAGAGCGTCATCGCGCGTTCCTCCACGCCGCGCATCATGAGCATCGCCCTGAGGAGCCACACGCGATCCTCGATCGTGAGGTGCGAGCGCTCCTCGCTCCCGGAAGGACCTGCCGCACCGCCAGGCTCGGCGCCCTCGGCGGGCTCAGCGATATCAGTCGCCATCCTCTCGTCTTCCCTTCACTTTGTGGCCGGCTGGGATCTCCAGCCAACCTCTTCCTGGGCCGCCGGGATCGCCGGCAGGCCCCTCGGTGTGAGTATTCGAGCTTACTGAAACGAGCCGTCGAGACCTGCACGTTCGGGGGCAGCGGAATCGCGTTCCCGCCTCAGTCGTGCCATAACTATTGCGTGCCCCGAACAGAGCCCCGGGCTGCCCCGCCGGGCGGCCAGGCTTTCCCGCAGGATGCCCTGGGACGACCGGGGGTAGCCCTGGACCTGATGACTGCCCAGCAGGCCCTTGACATACTCATGGAGGGCAATCGACGGTGGGTCGACGGCCGGCTGGCCCACCCCAATCGGTCCGTGGAGCGACGCCAGGGATTGGCTGATGCGCAGCGGCCGTTCGCCACCGTGTTCTCGTGTATCGACTCACGAGTGCCGCCCGAGATCGTCTTTGATTGCGGCATCGGGGACCTGGCCGTGATCCGGACCGGCGCCCACGTGCTGGACGACGATGTCGTCATGGCCAGCCTTCAGTTCGCCGCCGGCGTTCTCCAGACGCCGCTGATGCTCGTGCTGGGCCATCAGGGGTGTGGCGCGGTCACCGCGGCCATCGACGCGCTCGAGGGCCGCGCCAGCGCCGACGCCACCCTGAGCCCGATCGTCGACGCCCTGCGTCCCGCCCACGACACCCTGCCCCCGGCCCCCGAGTCCGCCAACGCCGAGGATCGGATCGACCGCATGGTCAAGGCCCAGACACAGCTGACCGTCCGGGCCGTAGCCCAGGCCCCGATGATCGCCGCGCGTGTGCGCGGCGGGGACCTCCAGATCGTGGGCGGCTACTACTCCTTCCATACCGGAGCGGTTTCGATCCTTGACTGAGCTCGCAGGCGGGGCGGGCCTCCAGCGGCCGGTCATCGCCATCCACGCCGGCGCCGGCGATCATGGCCAGGAGCTGCGCGATCACCAGGAGGAGTGCCGTCAGGCCCTCTTCGGAGCCCTGGATGCCGGGCGGGCCGCTCTGGACGCTGGCGGTGGCGCCACCGATGCCGTTCAGCAGGCCGTCGTGGTCATGGAGAACTTCGAGCTGTTCAACGCCGGCCGGGGGTCGACGCTGTGCGCCGATGGGTCGGTGGAGATGAGCGCCGCGCTGATGCGGGGAACCGATCGGGCCGCGGGTGCTGTGGCGGTCGTTCGGCACACCCAGAACCCGATCCTGGCTGCCCGCGCCGTCTTTGACTCCCCGCAGGTGCTGCTGGTGGGGGCCGCCGCCGATGAGCGGGCGGCGCTGGCCGGCGCCCAGCAGCAGCCAAATGAATACTTCGTCACCGACCGCCAGCGCGCGCACCTGGGAGGGAGGGAGCCGCACCCGCCCGGCACGCCGTCGGGGCGGGCGGGCGCGCCCCACCACGACGATCCAGACCGCGCCACCGTCGGGGCGGTCTGCCTGGACGCGGACGGGATCCTGGCCGCCGCCACCTCCACCGGTGGGATCGGCGGTCAGCCGCCGGGCCGCGTCGGTGACTGTCCGACCTTCGGGGCCGGCACGTGGGCTGACGCTGTTGCCGCGATCTCGTGCACGGGAGACGGCGAGGCGTTCATCCGGAACGCCACGGCCCGCGAGGTCGCCGTCCTGACGCGCTCCGGGGCCTCGGTATCAACCGCGGCCACAGAGGCTCTCGAGCAGGTCGGCGGCCTTCAGGCCACCGGCGGGCTGATCGCAGTCGACGCCTCGGGCAACGTCGCCCTGCCATTCATCACGCAGGTGATGCCGCGGGGGTTGTGGAGGCCAGGCTCGGAGCCGGAGGTGTGGCTGGGCTGATCAGCCCGTCGATCACCCCGGCGCTGGCGGGCCGCGCGAAATGGAAGCCCTGCCCCAGTTCCGCGTCCAGCCGCAGCAGGGCCTGTGCCTGCTCGGGGGTCTCGACCCCCTCGGCGACCGTGGACAGGTTGACGTCGTGGGCCAGCTTGATGATTCCGTTCAGCAGACGCTCCTCGTCTGCGTGCTGGCCGATCCGGTCGATGCATGCCTTATCGATCTTGAGGATGTCCATCGGCAGCTGCTGGAGGTAGCTCAGCTCGGAGTAGCCGGTCCCGAAGTCGTCCACGGCCAGCCCGGAGCTCGAACGCCGCTACAGGGGAAGACAGGCCAGGCAGAAGTCCCGGCCGAACGGAGTCAGCCCGATGCTCCGCTGGACCGACTTCGCCCGGCTGGTGCCCTTGATCGCATCCAGAACAGCCGGCTGCGCCTCCAGGACCTGGTAGCGGACCGGATCTTCAATGGGCTCCTTGGAGAACCAGATGAGCCCCAGCCGGTACAGGTTGTTCAGGTAGGACGGCACGCGGTCTGGATACCGCGCACCGGCCTCCGGCCCGATCATGTTCAGCCCCTCGGCCACCACCTGGGAGTTCAGGCCAAGCAGCTGACCCGACCGGACGTCGACTGCCGGCTGGTCGCCGCCGGTGGCGAGCAGCCGGAGGATGCGGGCCTCGTCAGGCGCCAGAGCCTCCAGGATCCGCGCATAGGCCGGGTGCGTCTCCTCGTCCAGCTCCACGTCCGCCGAACGGCGAAGCAGCTCCTCGCCGTAGGCCCGGAGGGCCTGGCTTGACGCGCCTGCTCCGTTCCCCGGCTCGTCGGTACCGCTGATCGGCTCGGGTGCGAGCTGCCTGACCCTCTCATCAAGCTCGGCCACGCCCAGAAACTCTCGCGCATAGCCCCGCACCCCGTCTCCGACCTCTCGCACCAGCTGCTCGGCCAGCCTTGGATCCGTCGCCGCGCGGGCCAGCCGCATCGAGGTCCCGATTCCCCAACCGGCACCTTTGACCCAGAATCCCGCGGCCAGCCGGACCAGCCCGGACAGCGCCTCCACCGGGCTGTCCTGGTTGGGAGGCGGGCGTTCGATCCGTTCTAGCTCCCGTCCGGTCATGGCGGTGGCCTCATCATCTCATCCAAAGATTCCCAGGTGGATCAATCCGCCGGCCAGTCCCAGGACGGCGCCGTGAAGCAGGAGGAGCCATTCGTCCTCCCGGGTTGCCGTGCGGAGCATGTCCGCGAAGTCCTCGGGCGCCATCTCGCGCATCCGCTCGGCGATCAGCTTACGCATGGTCTTGCTCTGGGCTGCGCTGAACTCGGGATCGGACAGTGGTCCCATCACGGTTTCGATCGGCTCGGTGGCGAAGGCCCGGCGCAGCGACTCGTAATCCCGGGGCCCCACGGCGACTCGGACCGCGGGCCGGAGCGGGCCCGCGGCGCGGTCGATGGCCGGCCGCAGCGAGGACTCGATCAGCGCGCGGGTCCGATCGGACCTGGGGCCCTGGAGCAGCTCCTTTCCGAACTCGGCCACGGTCAGGATCTCCTCGGCCACGATGCCGGCGTAGACGTCCGCCACCTCCCGCTGGCGGCGCACAAACAGGCCCTGCCAGCGAAACGGCCCCCACCCCCGCGGCTCGGCGGGCTCGTAGATCATCCACAGGGCCACCCAGTTGGTCACGTACCCGATGACGATCCCCAGGATCGGCAGCAGCCACCAGAACGTGACGAAGTGGGTCAGCACTGCGACCGGGATTCCCAGCAGGAAGCCGAACACGAAGCCGAAGTTCTGGATGAACTTCAGCTCACGCCGACCCATGTCCAGGAACACGCGATTGGCCAGCTCAGGATCAAAGCGTTTGATCACCATGAGCTTGACGTCGACCAGCTGATCGAGGTGCTCGGCGATCTCGTTGGTCAGTGAGCGCACGATCCCCGGCAACTGCTCCTGGACACGCTGGACCAGCAGACCGCGCAGCCGGGGCGGCAGGTTGCGCCAGAGCTGCGGCTGCTCCTGCTCCATGACTCGGGACACGATCGCTGGGATCTCACCGCGCGTGCTGAGCGCGATCTGCTCGGCGATCTTCTCGGGATCAAGCTGCCGGAAGAACTCCTTGGGCGTTCCGAGCTTGGCGATGCCGCTGTCCACGGACAGGCTGCCCATCTTGGCGGCGCGCGAGGGCACGATCCCCTGCCACCCGATGCCTCCCACCATGAGCCCGGGGATCTGGCGTAGCCGGTAGGGCAACATGCGGGCCAGCGCCTGCAGCCATGGCGCCCGGAAGCCCCGGAAGTGGACCGGGTAGAACAGCATCAGCACGCCTGTCCAGTTCGTGGTGTAGCCGATCACGCCGGTCACGAACGGGACGCTGATCAGGGCGAGCGTGCTGTTGCTCAAGGTGCGCGGACGCTATCTGACCCGCGGGGAGCGGGACTCCGCATAACAGGGTCTCCTGCTGGCCCGCGCCCGACGTTAGGCTTGACCGGAGTTGACCGGTTCCTACGTAGCCCTCATCACCGGCGCCTCCAGCGGGATCGGCGAGGCCACGGCCCGCCGGCTGGCCCGCGAGCCGGACACCAGCCTCGTGCTGGTGGCCCGGCGCCAGGATCGCCTGGAGAGTCTGGCCGAGGAGGTGGGCGGAGCCACCGTCGTGGCGGTCGATGTCACAGCCGATGACGCTCCTGCCCGGATCCGGGACGCCGTGGAGGCACAGCACGGCCGGCTTCACCTGCTCGTCAACAACGCCGGCGCCGCCTGGCGGGGCCGCTTCGCGGACACCGGGTGGAGCAACATCGAGCGCCACATGAAGCTCAATTTCGAGGCTCCGGTCAAGCTGACCGAGGCTCTGCTGCCGCTGCTGCGACGCACCGCCCAGGAGGTGACGCAGGACGGGCGGCAGGTGGCCATCGTCAACGTCGCCAGCACCGCCGCCCGTGTCTCGCGCCCCAACTCGGGCGCCTACTCGGCCAGCAAGTTCGCGCTCGCCGGATGGAGTGACGCCCTGGCCGCTGAGGAGCGCGAGCACGGGGTGCACGTGGGGCTCGTCCTCCCCGGCTTCATCCGGACCGAGGGCTTCCCGGCCCGCGAGCTGCCCCGGGTGATCGTGTCCAAGCCGGAGGTGGTCGCCGAGGCGATCGTGGAAGCTGGTCCGGGCGGTCGTCCGGAGCGCTACGTCCCCCGTCCGTACTGGCTCGCCGCGGCGTCGCGCGTGCTCGCGCCCCGGCTGCTTCGCCGGGCCACGGCCGGCGGCGCGTTCACCACGGCCACGAGAACCACCACGGAGGTGGCTGATGATGGGGCTGGTGGTGGGGAACAATCGGGGTCCACCTCGGCCGCTTCGGCTCGCGCCGATGAGCCCGCCCCGCCACTCGCCGATGAGCCCAGGGATGTGGCGGCGGCCGAATCGGGGACGAACGTCCCCCAGCCGGAGGCCGAGCCCGCCGCGGCCGGTGGGGGAGATCAGTGGGTTCCTTCGCCGGGCGAAGCCACCGCTGACAGCGGAGACTGACTGACGCGTCAATCAAGGCCCGGTGGAGCTAGCCTAGGCCGGGTAGCCGACCGTCTGCAGGAGTGCCCACATGAATTCCCCACGCCGCGTGGCCGTCATCGGCGGCATCAGGATCCCGTTCGCACGCCAGAACGGGCCCTATGCCCACGCCTCGAATCAGGACATGTTCACGACCACCCTCGATGCCCTGGTGGAGAGGCACGGCCTGGGCGGACAGGCGCTGGGCGAGGTGGCGGCGGGGGCCGTGCTCAAACACAGCCGGGATTTCAACCTGACGCGGGAATGCGTCCTGGGCTCCAAGCTGGCAGCGGAGTCGCCGGCCTACGACATCCAGCAGGCCTGCGGGACCGGCTTGGAGGCGGCCATTCTGGTGGGCGGCAAGATCGCGTTGGGGCAGATCGAGTGCGGCATCGCGGGAGGGGTCGACACCACATCGGACGCCCCGCTGGCTGTGGGAGAGGACCTGCGCCGGGTGCTCCTGGAGCTGAGCCGGGCGAAGTCGACCGGCGCTCGCGTGAGGGCGCTGGCCCGGCTGCGTCCCCAGCAGCTGATGCCCGAGATCCCGCGCAACGCCGAGCCCAGGACCGGTCTGTCGATGGGCGAGCACACGGCGATCATGGCCCGCGAGTGGGGAATCGGCCGCGCCGAGCAGGACGAGCTGGCCACCGAAAGTCATCGAAAGCTGGCCGCGGCATACGAGGAGGGCTTCCTGGATGACCTGGTCACTCCGTACCTGGGACTGGAGCGCGACCAGAATCTCCGCCCGGACAGCAGCGTGGAGAAGCTGGCTCGGCTGAAGTCGGCGTTCGGTGGCCCCGAGGGCACGATGACAGCCGGAAACTCGACTCCGCTGTCCGACGGCGCCTCGGCCGTGCTCCTGGCCGGCGAGGACTGGGCCGCCGAGCACGGTCTGGAGGTCCAGGCGTACCTGATCGACGCCCAGACCGCGGCCGTGGACTACGTCCACCGGCGGGAGGGGCTGCTCATGGCCCCGGCCTACGCCGTGCCCCGGCTGCTCGATCGCCACGGGTTGACCCTCCAGGATTTCGATCTGTACGAGATCCACGAGGCGTTCGCCGCTCAGGTCCTGTGCACGCTGCGGGCCTGGGAGGACCCGGTGTTCTGCCGCGAGCGTCTGGGCCGACCGGAGCCGCTGGGCAGCATCGACCGTGAGCGGATCAACGTCCGCGGCGGGTCGCTGGCCGCCGGTCATCCCTTCGCCGCCACCGGAGGACGGATCATCGCCGGTCTGGCCAAGCTGCTCCACCAGCGAGGCGGCGGTCGCGGTCTGATTTCGATCTGCGCCGCCGGGGGCCTGGGGGTAACCGCGATCATGGAGGCGCCCGGTGGCTGATCGGTACACCCAGCTCGTCAACACCCCGCTCGGGCGGATGATCACCAAGCAGGTCGGGCTGCCCACCCCCGTCTCCCTGGAGCGCCATGAGCCGGGTCAGCCTGTCGTCTCCGGTCCCGTCCTGCTGGGGGCCGCCGCGGGTCCGCAGCTGGTGGGTGCGGTGGCCTCGGTTCTGTCGGCGATCGGCGCGGAGGCCCAGACGCCCCTCCAGGACGACGTGCGGCGGGCGGCGGCTGACGCCAGCCTGGATGCGGGCATCTTCAACCCTGAGGTGGCCGGGCACGAGGACACCTTCAAGGCGCTGGTCTTCGACGCCAGCGGGATCCAGGACAGCGCAGGCCTGCGTCAGGCCTTCGATTTCTTCGGACCCACGATCCGGCGGGTGCGGCCGTCCGGCCGGATCATCGTCCTCGGTCTTCCACCTGAGGACTGCCAGGAGCCCGGACAGGCCATCGCCCAGCGAGCGCTGGAGGGGCTGGTGCGCTCCATCGGCAAGGAGGTCAGAAGGGGAGCGACGGCGCAGCTGCTCTACGTGGCCCCCGGGGCAGCGGCGCAGGCCGAGTCGGCCCTTCGTTTCTTCCTGTCGCCCCGGTCGGCCTATGTTTCGGGCCAGGTGGTGCGGATCAGCCCCGGTACAGGATCGGTGTCCGAGGTGAATTGGGAGCGGCCGCTGGACGGCCGGGTGGCCCTGGTCACAGGCTCCTCGCGGGGCATCGGACAGTCGATCGCCGAGGTCCTGGCCCGCGACGGAGCGCATGTGCTGGGTGTGGATGTCCCGTCGCAGGGCGCCGAGCTGACCGCTGCGGCCCAGCGGATCGGAGGATCCGCCCTCACCGCCGACATCACCGATGATGAGGCGCCGCAGCAGATCGCCTCACACGTGCTCGAGGAGCACGGGGGCCTGGACGTGATCGTCCACAACGCCGGAATCACCCGCGACAAGACGCTCGGCCGCATGGACGCGGCGCTGTGGGAGCAGGTGATCGACGTCAACCTGATCGCTCCGCAGCGCATCGATGCGGCGCTGTTCACGCGCCAGGCCGTGCGGGAGAACGCCCGCATCGTGTGCGTCTCCTCCATCAGCGGCATCGCCGGCAACGCGGGCCAGACGAACTACGCCACCTCCAAGGCGGGATTGATCGGAATGGTGCAGGCCTGGGCCTCCAGGGCCGGTCAGACCGGCGTGACGATCAACGCCGTGGCTCCCGGCTTCATCGAGACCGCAATGACGGATGCCATGCCCCTGGCCACCCGCGAGGCGGGCCGGAGAATGAACAGCCTGGCCCAGGGCGGCCTGCCGGTCGACGTGGCCGAGACGGTGGCCTGGCTGGCCAGCCCCGGTTCAGGCGGCGTGAATGGCAACGTGGTCCGGGTGTGCGGCCAGAGCCTGATCGGAGCCTGATGAGCCCCGACCGTGTCCTGAGCAGTACCCCGCGGATGCTCCCCCTGTTCGCCCGGGCGGGCACCGCCATGATCCCCGGCGCGTCGCGACTGCCGCTCGTGGGCGGCTCGGGACGGGCCAGCGACGTGCCCGACACCGCGCTCGTGCTCCAGGACGCACAGGTGGACCGCGCCCGTCTGGCCGCCTACGACAGGGTGTGCGGCTTTCCGCTGCGTGACCAGCTGCCCTGCACGTATCCCCACATGCTGGCCTTCCCGCTTCATCTGCATCTGATGACCGACCCGGCCTTCCCGTTCCCCGCGCTGGGGCTTGTCCACATCCAGAACGCCATCGCCTCGCACCGGCCGATCCTGGCCTCCGAGACGCTGTCACTCAAGGTGTGGGCCACCCCGCTGCAGCCCCACCCTCGGGGCACCAGCTTCACCCTGCGCTCGGAGGCCCGTGTGGAGGATGAGCTGGTCTGGGAGGAGACCTCGACGATCCTGCGCCGGGGCCGTCAGTCCAGCCCGCCCGACCGTCAGTCCAGCCCGCCCGACCCCCAGGAGGAGGCCGGTCAGGAGCTGCCGGTCACCGCCATTTGGCGGCTCCCCGGTGACCTGGGCCGGCGCTACGGCAGCGTTTCAGGCGACCTGAACCCCATCCACATCCACCCGCTGAGCGCGCGGCTGTTCGGCTTCCCCACGGCGATCGCCCACGGGATGTGGACCAAGGCCCGATGCCTGGCCGCGCTGGATCCTCACCTGCCGGATCGCTTCAAGGTCGAGGTGACGTTCCGCAAGCCGATCCTGCTCCCGGCCACCGTGGAGTTCGCCGAGCGCGGGGATGACCGGGGAATCAGCTTCTCGGTCCGCGGGGCCGGGAAGGCGACGCACCATCTGGACGGCCGGGTCAGTTAGCTCTCGGTCTCGGCCAGCTCGTCGAACATCTGTCGCAGCGAGTCCAGGACGCGTGCTGCGGCCAGCAGATCCGCTTCGCTGAAGTCGGCGACGGCGGCCCGCCAGCGGGGCTCGTACTCGGCCCGGCGCTGATCGACCAGATCCTTGCCGCGCTCGGTCAGCGAGGTGAGCACGATCCGCTTGTCGTCGGCCGAGCGAGTGCGCTCCACCAGGCCTGAGGCAGCCAGCCCATCCAGCATTTCGGCCGCCGTGGCCGGCGAGACATCAGCCGCCACCGCCAGGTCACGAGACGAGCGGGCGGCTCCATCGGACAGAGCGAAGAGCAGCCCGTACTGCGCGTAGCTGAGCTCGCCAGGCCGGTGGGTCTCCCGGCCGCGCAGGCGACGCTGAGCGGCGATCGCCCCCTTGAAGGCGCGGCCCAGCGCCTCCAGGGCACCGGTTCGTCCGCGGGTCTGGACGCTCATGCCGCCACCGCCTCCATGGCCGCCTCTGCCGCCGGACCGATGGTCTCCGGGTGCTCGGCCCGGGCGGCCCGCTCGGCCCGTAGCAGAAGGATGCACGGGATGATGGCCAGCGCGGTCAACCCGGCCGAGAACCAGAACGCGGTTCCGTAGGCCGACGCCACGTCGCCAAGCGAGCTCGACCCGACCAGCGCGCGCTGGAGAACGACCGCCAGCAGCGCGGTCCCGAGCGAGCCCCCGACGCGCTGCACCACGTTGAGCTGTGGGGTGGCGTCGGGCAGCTCCGATTTCTCCAGGGCCGCGAACGCCGCGGTCATGGCCGGCATGAAGGCCATGCCGATGCCCATGCCGCGGATGAGCATGGCGATCGAGAGGCCGGCGATCGAGCTGTGGGCGCCGATGAAGCCGAAGGGGATCGTGGCCAGCGTCGTGACCACCACCCCGATCAGGGCCAGCGGCCCGCCTCCGAACTGGTCGGTGAGCCGCCCGGCGGCGGGCATTACGAGCGCCATGCCCAGGCCCTGTGGGGCCATCAGCAGCCCGGCGTCAAGCACGCTCTCATGGCGGACGTGCTGCCAGTACAGCGGCAGCAGGATCATGCCGCCGAACAGAGCCGCGCCCAAAAAGAAGGTGGCGGCCGAGGCGCTGGAGAACGTGGGCCGCTTGTACAGGCGCAGGTTCAGGAGGGGATAGCGGACCCTGAGGGCGTGCAGGATGAACAGGCCGATGGCCACCAGGCCGGCCAGACAGGGGACGATCACCCTGGTGGCCGTGAAGCTGCCGGTGATTCCCACCTCGGCCAGACCGTAGGTGAGCAGCGGCAGGCCGAGGGCCATCAGTATGAGGCCGCGATAGTCAAGTGGCCGGGGGTCGCCCATCTTGACCCGGGGGAGGATCTTCCAGCCGGCGATGACCGCGGCCACGCCGATCGGAACGTTGACGTAGAAGATCCAGCGCCACGACGCGTTGTCCACGATCAGCCCACCGATCGTCGGGCCGAGGATCGGGGCCAGCATCATGGGCATCGAGACGATGCTCATCACGCGGCCCATCCGCTTTGGCCCGGCGGCGCCGGCCATGATCATCATCCCGAGCGGCATCAGCATCCCGCCGCCGACTCCCTGAACCACACGGAAGATGATCAACTCGGTGGTGGAGGTGGAGATGCCACACAGCATCGACCCGGCGGTGAACAGCACCAGTGAGACGAGGTACATCCGCCGTGTCCCGAAACGCTCGGCGGCCCACCCGGTCAGCGGGATCACCGCGGCCAGGGCGAGCATGTAGCCGGTCACCACCCACTGGATCTGGCTGATCGTGGAGTGAAGCTCCCGCCCCAGCGTGGCCAGCGCGACATTGACGATCGTGGTGTCCAGGATCGACATCGCCATACCGAGGATCACCACGCTGCTGATCAGCCAGACGTGGGATTCGATGCGATTGCCAGCGGTGGATTCGACGCGCTGTTCGGTTGTGCTCACAGGCCTTCGTTCCTCTTCGCAGGCCCGCGAGGAGACCGCAGGATCGTTCGGGTCCAAATCATTAGGTACCGAACTATATCACGACACGGCTATCTTCACCATGTGGCTACCTTCTCCGAACTCGGACTATCCGACCAGATCCTGGCCGCGGTTCACGACGTCGGTTACGAGTCCCCAAGCCCAATCCAGGAGGAGTCCATCCCTCCGCTGCTCCAGGGCAAGGACGTGATCGGCCAGGCCCAGACCGGCTCCGGCAAGACGGCCGCCTTCGGCCTGCCCATGCTCCAGTACGTCGATCCCAGCGAGGATGAGCTCCAGGGGCTGGTGCTCACCCCAACCCGTGAGCTCTGCATCCAGGTCACCCAGGCGCTCCGGGCCTACGGCGCGCGCAAGGGGGTCGACGTGGTGGCGGTCTTCGGCGGCGCGCCCATCCGCGGGCAGAGCTCGCAGCTGCGCTCCGGCGGCCACATCGCGGTGGGCACGGTGGGGCGGGTCAAGGACCTGATCTCCCGCCACATGCTGATGCTGCACTCCTGCCGCTTCGTCGTCCTGGACGAGGCCGACGAGATGCTGGACCTGGGCTTCCTGGAGGACGTGGAGCGGATTCTGTCCCTGACGCCCTCCAGCCGCCAGACCGCGCTGTTCAGCGCCACCATGCCCGCTCCGATCCGCCGGCTGGCCGAGCAGTACCTGTACAACCCGGTGACGGTCAAGGTCAAGACGGCGACCCTGACCGTGGAGAGCGTTGAGCAGTTCGCGCTGGAGGCCCGGCCGCGAGAGAAGGTCGATCAGCTGATCGAGGTCCTCCAGAGCGAGCGGCCCCGGCAGGCGATCGTGTTCGTGCGGACCAAGATCCGCTGCGACGAGCTCCACCGCCGCCTGCGAGATCGGGGCCTGGACGTGCGGGCTCTGCACGGCGACATGACCCAGGGCACCCGGGATGGCGTGATGATCTCCTTCAAGGACGGACGGCTGCCGCTGCTCGTCGCGACGGACGTGGCGGCGCGCGGGCTGGACATCTCAGGCGTGTCCCACGTCATCAACTTCGACGCGCCCACCTCGCCGGACATGTACGTGCACCGCATCGGGCGCACGGGCCGGGTGGGCCGGAGCGGCCGGGCCATCACCCTGTTCGAGCCCCGGCAGAAGCGCGACATCCAGGCGATCGAGAAGCACGCCGGGGTCAAGCTCTCTCCCTGGGTCAAGGGCGCCCACGTCGCCCCCACGCCAGTGGTGGCCAAGCCGCGGCGGCATTCCAAGCCGCATGTCCCGGCGAATGGGGACGGTCGGGTGCAGAAGCTGATCGTCTCGGCGGGCCGGGCCTCAGGCCTTGAGCCCTCCGACATCATCCACGCCGTCACCGCCGCCACTGGCCTTGATGGCGAGGCGGTGCGCAACGTCCGAGTCCTGGAGCAATTCGCGTTCCTGGAGGTCCCCGCGGCCGAGGCCGGCCGGGTCATCGAGTCGGTCAGCGGCCAGGAGGTTCGGGGCGAGACGCTGCGGCTCGAGCTCGCGCGCGGGTAGTGTGCCGGGCATGAGCACAGCCAAGATGAACACCAGCCAGGGGACGATCACCCTCGAGTTGTTCGACGATGACGCCCCTGAGACCGTGGCCAACTTCCGCAAGCTGGCCTCTGACAACTTCTACGACGGGGTCATCTTTCACCGGGTGATCCGCGACTTCATGATCCAGGGCGGCTGTCCCGAGGGGACAGGCCGAGGCGGCCCCGGCTACACGTTCAAGGACGAAATCAACGACCACAAGATCGTTCGGGGCGCGCTGGCCATGGCCAACGCGGGCCCCAACACCAACGGATCCCAGTTCTTCATCGTGACCACCGGCAGCGCCCCCTGGCTGGACGGCAAGCACACCGTCTTCGGCGAGGTGGCCGAAGGGATGGACGTGGTGGACGCCATCGAGGGCCTGCCCACCGACCAGCACGACCGCCCCCAGGAGCCACCGGTCATCGAGTCGATCGAGTTCGAGGCGGCGTAGGAGGCTCGGAAACGGGGCACCACGCGGCCCCCAGCAAGGAATCCGCCCCCTCACGTCGAAGGCGCAGGGTAGTGCTGCACCTGCGCCAGAACCACATCGACCGCATCGATTCGAGCATCGAGACACTTGAGCAGCGGGCGTCCCGGCTCCTGGAGCGGGAGGAGGAGACGGCCAGGGAGGTCCGCCTCCTGCAGCGTGCGTGCGACGAGGCTCACGGGTGGGTGCGGGCCATGACGGCTCGCCGGGCGTTGAGGCGGCGACGGGCCCGGCTGGGCGCGCTTCAGGCCCGGAGGCGGGCGCTGGTCGACGGACAGATCCGCTCGATCATGTTCGCCCTCCAGCAGGAGTCCCAGCGCACCCGCGACGAGCTTGACCGCCAGCTGGAGCGCCTGGCTCCGATCGAGGAGCAGTGGGAGCGCCTGCGGTCCACGTTCGACGCCCTGGAGGCGGCGCTCCGCAACCCGGCATTCGTCTCACTGGCCGAGCACTGGCAGGGCCAGCTGGAGATCCCTGAGTTCCCGGTGGCTCGCAGAGACGGTTACGCGAAGCCGTTCCCGCAGCACGCACTGCTGTTCTGAGGAGCGCATGGCGCGCGGGCGACGGCGCCCCCGCCTACGACCCCCACCGAAAGCCGACCTCATCCGCGGCCACGGGCAACGGGCTGACCGGTAGCCCGGGGGGTGGGTCGTTCTGGTTGAAGTCCGCCGGCGCCAGGTCGTTGGGCGTGTCGGCGTGGAACAGCGAGGCCAGGTACTGGGCCTGACCCCGCCCGGGACCGAGCTCGAACTGACCGCCTCCATACGCTCCGATCCCGCGCTCGGTGCAGTAGTCGTACGCGGCGCACAGGCGTGGCAGGCCGCCCAACCGTGAGGGCTTGATGTTCACCATTCGGGGAGGGAAGGGCAGCGCCTCGATGTCCTCGATGGAGTGGATGGGCGCATCCCAGGTGATGCGGTCGTGATACGCGGACAGGACCTCGGCGGTGTCCGGGGTGATGACATCCGGATCCTCGATCCAGGCCTCCGGGAACGCCTCCACCACGCGCCGGTAAAGCACGGGGTCCGGCGGCTGATCGACCACCGTGCCCCTGTACAGGCTCTTGAAGTCCACCGAGTCGATCGCGCCGGTCTGGACCAGACCCTCGATCAGCTCGGGGGTCCATGAGCTCGTGGGATCGAGCTTGAAGCGCAGCGTCGGATAGCGGGCCAGCCGTCGCTCGATGGGCTCCAGGCTGGGGGGCTCGCCGAGGCGCAGGGAGACCACGAAGGTCACCGGCTGAGCCTGACGGCCGAGCACCTCGTGCAGGGGCCGCCCAGCCTGGCGGAGGGCCAGGTCCAGGGCCGCGCTGTGGAACGTCCAGCGGCGGTACAGGCGAGAGACCTCGCGCTGGGGCGCGACGGGAAACAGGTCGAGCGAGTCGATCAGCTCGCAGAACTCCGCCAGCGTGTAGCGCCCCGCCAGGTCGTGAACCGGCCCTGCTTCCTGGAGCACGACCTGGTCCTCACCGTCGTACACGACGTCCTCGCCCACGCCCTGCAGGCCACCCCCGTGCAGGTGCACGACGGTGCTCAGCCGCTCAAAACCGCTGGATACCTGGGCCCGAAGGCCCTCCAGCTCGTAGCCCTCAACCTGGAGCGGCAGGTCGGCCAGCTTCTGAAAGGTGCTCACGGGGCACAGCGCGTCCGGGCCCGCCGCGCGTCGTCCGTAATCTGTCCAGCGTCAGTCATATTGCTGACAGCTTATTGACAGCCGACCGAAATTCTGGCTACCTTCGCCGGCAGCGGGGCGCAAGAAGCGGCCGCCGGCCTGGGGACAAGGGGACCACCGATCAATAGCCGTTCGTGCTGCGAGAGCAGCCGCTCAGCAGCCTGAAAGGGGTATTCATCGTGTCCATAGCACCGAGCAACGCCGCCTGGCGGTGGAGGGCGATCGTCGCCGTCGTGGGGGCCGCGGTCGTGCTGCTCGTGCTGGGGATCAAGGCGGCCCCCGCCCTGGCCTCGGACGGCACCGGCACGATGGTCGTATCCCCCACGTACGTGGTCAGCGGGTCAACAGGGAACTACCTGGATTTCACGTACACCGCCGGCGCCGGCGGCACCTCGAACGGGCAGATCACACTCCTGGTGCCCACGGGCTGGCCCGCGCCGTCGCCCAGTGGCTTTGACGCCAACGGCCTGAGCGTCCCCTGCGAGGGCGACGGAAACCTGCCCCAGGTGACCTCGGTGTCCGGAGGCAGTCTGATCACGATCGGCGGCGTCTACCTGAACGCCGGCAGCACCTGCGACATCAAGTACGGCATCCCCAACTTCAACTCAGGGGTCACGGCTCCCGTGACCACCGGCGCCTACACGTTCACCACCCAGGAGAAGTCGACCTCGGGCGGGACGCTGACCAGTATCTCCGGCCAGCCGGTGGTGAATGTCGGCAACGACGGGACCGGGACGATGTCGGTCTCCCCGACCCACGTGACGTCCGGCACGAGCGGCAACACGCTGACCTTCACATACACCGCCACGCGAACCAACTCCAACGGCAAGCTCGCGATCGCCGTGCCCGCGGGCTGGGCCGCTCCTTCCACGACCGCCTCGGCGGCCGGGGCCACGACCTCCAACTGCGGCACCGTGAGCATCTCCGGGTCGACGATCAGCGTCTCCGGAGTCAACCTGGCCGTCAGCGGCTCGTGCACGGTGGTGTACGGCAATAAGGCCAGCGGTCCCGGGGCCACCTCTCCGGCCTCAGGTGGTGGCTACACGCCGTACACGTTCACGGCCCAGGAGGAGGCGACCAACGACAACAACCTGATTGCCCTGGCGAGCTCTCCCCAGGTGTCCGTCACCGCGCCTGACGGTTCTGGCACGATGGCCGTCTCGCCCACCAAGGCGATTCAGGGCTCGGCCTCCAACTACTTCGACTTCACGTACACCGCGCCGGCTGGCGGCCTGAGCAACGGCCAGATCACCCTGCTGGTCCCGACGGGCTGGCCCACGCCGTCTCCGAGCGGCTTCGACGCCAACGGCCTCAGCGACGGCTGCGAGGGGGACGGCAATCTCCCCACCGTGACGCCGGTGGCGGGCGGGAGCCTGATCACGACCAACGGTGTGTCCCTGAGCGGCGGGGGCACCTGCGACATCAGGTACGGAATCTCAGGCTTCAACGCCGGCGTCACGGCGCCCAGCAACGAGGGGCTGTACTCCTTCACGACCCAGGTCAGCACCTGGTCTGGCGGCACGCTGACCAGCATCTC
>JBJMLC010000100.1:0-17252 GCA_045805485.1 Solirubrobacteraceae bacterium
ACAGCGGGAGCTCCCGGTGCACACTCTCCTGCTCGATCATGATCAGGGCGCGCAGGCCGGTGGAGTCGATGAAGCTGACCTGGCTCAGGTCGAGGGTGACCTGGGGGCTCGCGCCCGGACTCTGGGGCGCGAGCGAGGCGGTTCCGTCTGCCCCGGACACAGCCCGCCAGAAGGCATCCATGAACTTCGTCGAGGCCTCACTGTCCAGCTCACCCCGTGCGACGATGCGAAGCTGGGCACCGTCTCCTCGAGAGACGCTCAGGCCGAAGGCTGACTGCGGGCTGACCACCGTCTCCTCAGCTGACCGGCTCGGCGGCCTCGCTGTCGCTGGCGGCGCCGCTCACAACCTCAGCGCCCGCCGGCCTCAGCGCCACCGCCCCGGTGTCATCGGAGTGTCCCTCCACCTGAAAGTCATCCAGGGCCGCCTGGAGCTCGCTGAGCAGTGCTCCGGGGCCGGTTCCGGCCAGCGTCTTGAGGACGCGGCGCAGCCTGCGGGCTCCGAAGCGATCGTGCTCGCCCCGGGTGTCGGTCACTCCGTCGGTGTACATGAGCAGCGTCTCCTCCGGTCCGACGGGCACGGTCCGGTCCCGCCAGGAACTCGTCTCCCAACCCCCCAGGAGCGGGCCCGGGCTTCCGATCTCCCTGATCCGGCCGTCGTCCCGAATGATCAGGGGTGGCGGATGCCCAGCGGAGCTCATCACGGCGCATCCCTCCTCCAGCCGGGCGCAGAGCGCGCTGCACAGTGACAGCCCCGGCTGCTCCCGCAGCGCGTCGTTCAGACGATGGAGGATGCGGCTCGGCCTGTGCTCCTGCTTGGCCAGGAAGCGGGCACCGTGACGAACCAGCGACGTCATGGCGGCGGCCTCCACGCCTCGGCCGGTGACGTCGCCGAGGAGCACGATCCAGCCCTCCGGCGTCTCGAAGAAGTCGTAGAAGTCTCCTCCCACCTCAACCTCGTCCGACACGCTGGCCGGCCGGTACATGGTGGCGACGCTCCAGCCCGGAATCGCGGGCACGGCATCTGGCAGGAGGCTGCGCTGGAGCGTTTCCGCGATCTCCCGGCGAGCCGTGGCCAGCCGGGCGTTGTCCACGGCCATGGCCGCTCGACCGGCGAGCTGCTCGGCGAACTCCAGATCCCGATCGTCGAACCGCCGCAGGGACTCCGCCATGACGAGCGTCATCACGCCGAGACTGCGTCCGCGCGCTCGCAGCGGCACCAGCAGCACCGACCGGAGACCGACAGTCCGCAACAGCCGCAGGTGCTCCTGGTCAACCGCACCAGTCACCAGCATGTCGTCGGTGACATCCGGGTAGAGCTCGCTGATTCCGCTGGCCACCACCCGGCCGACGCCGGTCTCAGTATTGGCCTGCCGAGGGTCGTAGGCCCGGAGCTGCTCGGCCAGGACGAGCTTGGCGGGATCGGTGTGTGCCACCACGACCTGCTCGCGCTGCCCGCCCTCGTCGATCAGGTCCACGGCACACCAGTCGGCGATCTCAGGCACCGCCAGCCAGGCGACGTTTCGCAGGGTCTCCTGGTAGTCCAGTGAGGACATCAGGTTGTCGGTGGCCCGGCTCAGAAAGCGCTGGCGGAGCTCGGTCGTCTTCTCCCGGGTCACGTCCTCGATCACCGTGACGGCGGCCACCGGCTCGCCCGCATCGTCGTGGATCAGCGTGGACTTCAGAAGGTTCCACTTGATCTCACCGGTGACGCGATGAACCGTGCGCAGAAGCAGCGGCGCGCCCGCCTCACCTGACAGGAGGCGAACGGACGGGATGTCGCCCATGGCCAGATCCCGGCCATGCTCGTCCTGCACGATGTAGTCGTCGAAGATCGCCTGTGGAGGACGGGTCTGGAGCTCCTCCAGCGAGCTGAAGCCCATCTGCGCCACGGCGACCCGGTTGGCGTAGATGATGTGGTTGTGGGGGTCCCTGATGGTCACCGCCTCGGCCAGCGCATCCAGGATCTGGGTCATGCCCGGGGCATCGCCCCGGAGCTGGTCCTCAAGCTCGCGCAGGAGCTGCACGCGCTCGGACACATCCCGGATCCAGGCGTGGATCGTCCAGCCCGCCAGCGATGAGATACCCGTGGCGGAGATCTCCACCGGGAGCTCAGCTGCGTCGCTTCTGAGCGCTCGCACGCTCAGGTGCCATTTGACCTGTCGCTCGGATCCGTCGACGGTCAACGACTGCAGGGCTTCCCGGACCAACTCGCGTTCGTCCTCGGCCACCAGGGTGACGAGGTCGATGCCCCGCGCCTGGCCGCCCTCATAACCGAACAACTCCTCGGCCCGCGGATTGGCGTGCAGGATCCGGCCTTCCGCGTCGAGGCTCAGGAAACCGTCGTGGGCGATGTCGAAGACTTCTCGCGGGGCCGGCAACTCCCAACTCCCCGACCTCGGCTCCGAGGACCCGACCCCCTGGTCTTCCCTGGACATCGGCTACAGCCTATCCAGTCCTGCCACCTCCGAGGCGTGCTTGAACACCTCGTCGATCATGGGCTCGGTCAGTCGCCCGGTGAACGTGTTCTGCTGGCTGGGGTGGTAGCAGCCTATGAGGGTCCACCGCCCCACCGATGCTCGTCCGGCGTGGGCGAATCTGGGGCGGGGCTTGGGGATGGTGGCGTCATGTCGGCCCAGAGCGCGCAGCGCTCCGTCCCAGGCGAAACCGCCCAGGCAGACGAGCACGCTGACCTCGGTGAGGAGAGCGAGCTCTGCCACCAGGTAGGGCAGGCAGTTGTCACGCTCGGAGGGCAGTGGGCGGTTGGCGGGCGGAGCACACCGCACCACCGCGCTGATCCAGCAGCCCCTCAGGCTCAGGCCGTCGTCCCGGGCCACGGACTGGGGCTGGTTGGCGAGGCCGACTCGCCACAGCGACGCGAACAGCCAATCACCTGACCGGTCGCCGGTGAAGATCCGGCCGGTGCGATTTCCGCCGTGAGCGGCCGGCGCCAGGCCCACGACCAGGATCCGGGCCTTGGGATCTCCAAAGCCCGGCAGGGGCCGGCCCCAATATTCCTGGTCGGCAAAGGAAGCTCGTCGCGTCCGGGCCACCTCCTCCCGCCACGACACCAGTCGCGAGCACCGGCGGCAGTCCACCACCTGGCACTCCAGGCGCTCCAGCGCAGCGGCCTGACCGGCGTGGCTCACCTCAGCGCTTGAGTGTCTGGCCGTACTGGCGCTCGTAGTACTCGCGGTAGTCGCCGGCCCGGATCGGCTGCCACCACCAGTCGTTCTTCTGGTACCAGCGGACGGTCTGCTCCAGGCCCTCGGCGAAGTCCGTCCGGGCATCCCAGCCAAGCTGGCGCAGCTTCTCCGAGGAGAGCGAGTATCGGCGGTCGTGGCCGGGGCGGTCGGGCACGAGCTCGATCAACGAGTCCTCGGCACCGCACAGCTCCAGGATCCGCCTGACCACCTCCATGTTCTGGCACTCATCCGGGCCGCCGCAGTTATAGACCTCCCCGGGAGTCCCGTGATCCAGCGCGTGGCCGATCCCCCGGGCGAAGTCCTCCACGAACAGCCAGTTGCGCACGTTCTGCCCATCCCCGTACACAGGCAGACGGTCGCCGGCCAGCGCGTTGAGGATCATCAGGGGGATCATCTTCTCCGGGTGCTGATAGGGCCCGTAGTTGTTGGATCCCCGACAGATGAGCGTGGGCAGTCCGTACGTTTGGAAGTAGCTCCAGACGAGGAGGTCGGCGCCTGCCTTGGTGGAGCTGTATGGGCTCGAGGGGGCCAGCGGCGAGGACTCGGTGAACGACCCGGACTCGATCGAGCCATAGACCTCGTCCGTCGACACCTGGAGGTGGCGGATGCCCCGTTCACGCGCCGCCTCCAGCAGGACGTGCGTGCCCTGCATGTTGGTCACGATGAATGCCTCGGCTCCCGATATCGAGCGGTCCACGTGCGTCTCCGCCGCGAAGTTGACGATGGCATCGGCGCCGGCCGCCGCTTCAGCGACAGTTTTCGGCTCCTCGATCGCCCCGTGGAGGAACCTGATGTCTGAGATCACGTCGTGCAGGTTCTCCCGCCGCCCCGCGTAGGTCAGCTTGTCCAGGACGGTCACCTCATCCCCGTGCTCACGGAGACGCAGCCGGACAAACGTCGAGCCGATGAACCCGGCCCCGCCGCACACGAGCAGCCTCAAACCCCGACCTCGCTCTCGTGACGCGCGGCGCTCGTCCGTGCGGCCATGTAGTCCTCGATTCCCTGATGCCAGTTAGGAAGCTGGGGCGCGTCCGGGCGCTCGCTGACCAGTGCGCTGTGGGCGGGGCGAGGTGCCGGACGCGGCATGTCCTCGGTCCGCGCCGGCGTGACCCTGCATTGGACCCCGCCGAGCTCCACGACCCGGGTGGCCAGCTCGAACCACGAGCACGACCCCGCGCCCGCCAGGTGGAGGATCCCCGGCGGGGGCGCTCCCTGTACGACTGCGACGATCCCCGCGGCCAGGTGCCCGGTGAACGTCGGACAGCCAACCTGATCATCGACCACGCTCAGTTCCTGGCGCTCAGAGGCCAGCCTGAGGATGGTGTCCGGGAAGCAGCGGCCGTGCAGGCCGAACAGCCACGAGGACCGAACCACCGTGTGACGGTCTGGAGCATTCTCGGCCACCTCCATCTCACCGGCGAGCTTGGAGCGGCCATAGGCCGAAGCCGGGTTTGTCGGGTCCGACTCCACGTAGGGCTCCGCCTTGGATCCGTCAAAGACGTAATCACTGGAGATGTGGATGGTCCAGGCGCCGCAGCCGTTCGCCGATCGAGCCACGTTCCCGGCACCTGCTCCGTTGACCACCAGTGCGCGGTCCGGAGCGCTCTCGGCGCCGTCGACGTCCGTCCACGCCGCGCAATTGACGGCGAGGTCCGGCGCGGCGGCTCTCATGGCCGTCTCGACCGCCTGAGCGTCGGCGATGTCAAGCTCGGCGTGAGTCAGGGCGACCGTATCCAAGCCGGCCAGGCCGCATGCCTTGACGAGATCCCGCCCGAGCATGCCCGCGGCGCCGGTGATCAGGATTCGGCGCACTAATCGGTCCAGAAGTTCTGGTCCATCTCCCCGTCGCCGCCTTCGGGCCGATCGTTGCCGATGGCGATCAGCTCCAGGCCATCAGCCCCAGCCTCGAAGGCGCGCATGACCTGAGGGGCCACCCGGATGACATCCCAGGGGTTCAGGTCGATGATCTCGTCGTCCAGGCGGGCCCGGCCCGAGCCGGCCGTGACGACGTATACCTCCTCCTGCTCACGGTGGCGATGACCGTACGGCGGGCGGACGCCTGGGCCGTAGCGGAACCTGGTCACGCCGAGGTGCTCGGACTCGATCTGCGATCGGCCAAAGCGGGCCTCGAGGTCGAGCCCGCGACCCGCGGCCATGTCCTCTATGTCTGCGAAGTTGATCTTGGTGTAGTCAGCCATGGTCCGGACGATATACGGCGTGCCTTCGGTTACAACTCAGGACAACCACGGGTGCGTGTCCGGTGGTAGGTTCGGATCATGGCCAACCGAACGCAATACACACCGGGAACGTTTTCATGGGTCGACCTCGCAACCCCTGACCAGGACGGCGCCAAGGCGTTCTACACCGGGCTCTTCGGCTGGGAGGCGGACGATCAGCCGGTGGGCGACGGCGTCCACTACTCGATGATGAATCTCGCAGGTGCCGCGGTGGCGGCCATCTCGCCCCAGCCGCAGCAGCAGCGTGATGCCGGCGCTCCGCCGGCCTGGAACTCGTACATCACGGTGGAGAGCGCAGACGCGGCGCTGGCCCGGATCCAGGAGCTCTCAGGGACGGTCCATGCACCGGCATTCGACGTCCTTGACGTGGGACGGATGGGCGTCGCTCAGGATCCGCAGGGAGCGTTCTTTCTGGTCTGGGAACCCCGGCGCCACATCGGTGCCTCGCTGGTCAATGCCCCGGGGGCGCTTTGCTGGAACGAGCTGGCCAGTCCTGACCCTCAGGCCTCGGCGGGGTTCTACGGCGAGCTGTTCGGGTGGACGACGGAGCGCAGGACCCTCAATGAGACGGAGTACCTGGTCCTGGAGCGCCCCGACGGCGAACAGAACGGAGGGATCCGTCCCCAGAATCCGGGAGAGCCCGCGCACTGGGTCGTCTACTTCGGCAGCCAGGACGTCGAGGCGGACCTGACGCGAGTGGTCGAGCTCGGAGGCAGGAGGTGGATCGGGCCGATGGAGGTCTTCGACGGGAGCTTCGGCGTGGCGAGTGATCCGCAGGGCGCCCCGTTCGCCGTGTTCGCAGGCCATTTCGACGAGTGAGTGCCTAGTTGGCGGGGCCCTCGCGGCTGAGCAGCCCTGACCAGAAGCGGACGTATTCACGCTCGTGCCCGCGGCCCGCTTGTAGCGCCAGCCGCATCCCTTCAGGCATCTGCTCGTCCTCCCGCGCCAGCTGGTCATAGAGCGCCAGCCGCTGCTCGTGCCGCTCTAGCTCGCTCGCGGCCAGCGTCGCCGGGTCAGCGCCGCAGAACAGCTTGAGCAGGCCCGGATCACGAAGCTCGTAGAGCTCCGTATTCGGGCTCGATCGCCAGCCGTCCAACGCCTCGAGCCCCGTTGGAGTCAGCCTGTAGGTGCGGCGGCGGCGGCCGGTCTCCTCACGCTCTTCGGCCAAGAGCCCGGCCTCGGCCAGCCGCGCACACTCCGTGTAGAGCTGGGTGTGCGGAATCGTCCAGAAGTGAAAGATGCTGATCTGGGCGACCTGCTTGAGCTGATACGGCGTCGCGGGCTGGCACTGCTCCAGCAGGCCGAGCACGGCGTAGGAGGTGGTGGTGAGGCGAAGGCTTGACACGCCGCTCGATCTTATAGTACGCTACGGACCGTTCGATTTGAATGATTCCGATGAAAGGATCACCATGAGCACGGTCACCGCCATCAGCCCTCGCCGCGGGTTCGATTCTCTGGAGAAGGAGATTCGGGTTGACCGACTGGATGTCCAGGGCACGCTTCCCGGCTGGCTCACCGGGTCGTTGATCCGCACCGGGCCGGCACTCTGGGACCTCCCCGCTCAGCAGATGAAGCATTGGTTCGACGGCCAGGCCATGCTGCATCGCTTCTCGTTCGCCGATCAGGAGGTCTCCTACGCGAACCGCTTCCTGGAGACCAAGGCCTACCGCGCGGCGCGTGAGAAGGGTCGGCTGTCCTACGCGGAGTTCGCCACCGATCCCTGCCGCTCTCTGTTCCAGCGGGTGAGCTCGATGTTCTCCCCGGCCCTCACCGACAACGCGAACGTGAACCTGGTCAAGCTGGGCGAGCGGTTTGTCGCCATGACCGAGACTCCGATTCCCGTCCAGTTCGACAGCCAGACGCTGGACGCCGCCGGCGTGGCCTACAAGGTGCCGGGGCAGCTCACGACCGCGCATCCACACATGGACCGCCGTAGCAAGGGCATGATCAACTATGCGGCCAAGCTGGGACCACGCACCAGCTATCGCTTCTTCCACGTGCCGCCGGACAGCAGCTCTGCGGAGGTGCTGGCGCGCACGTCGGTGCGCGAACCGGCGTACATGCACTCGTTCGGTCTGACGGAGCAGTGGCTGGTCCTGATGGAGTTCCCGTTCGTCGTCAACCCTCTGAGCCTGGCGTTCAGCGGTCGCCCGTACATTGAGAACTTCCGCTGGAAGCCTGAACTGGGGACGCGAATCCACCTGCTCTCACGCGAGGGCGGAGCCACCGTCGGACCGTTTCAAGCCGACGCGCGGTTCGGCTTCCATCACGTCAACTCATATGAGGACGGTGAGGATGTGGTGGTCGACGTCTGCACCTTCCCGGACGCCGGAATCGTGGAGGACCTGTACATGGAGCGGCTGCGGGCCGGCAAGCCCGTCACCCCGGCCTACCTGGAGCGATTCCGCGTCTCGCCGGGCAGCGGGAGCGTGACGGTGGAGCGGCTGCTGGATGAGTCGATCGAGCTCCCGCGGATCAACTACCGGCGCTGCAACGAGCGCCCCTACCGCTACGTGTGGGGCGTGGGGACGGGCGAAGGCTGGATCGACCGCATCGTGAAGGGCGACGTGGTGGAGCGCACCAGCCGGGTGTGGCATGAGGAGGGGGCCTTCCCGGGCGAGCCCGTGTTCGTGGCCGCGCCGGAGGCCAAGGACGAGGACGAGGGCGTGCTGCTCTCGGTCGTGCTGGACGGCAGGAAGGGAAACTCGTTCCTGCTCGTCCTGGACGCCCAGTCGCTGGACGAGCTCGCCCGAGCCGAGGTGCCACATCACATCCCGTTTGGATTCCACGGGCAGTTCGCACGGTGAGTCGAGGCTCGGTTCGAGCTTCAGGCCGCGGTCGCCAGGTCCGAGCTGAAGTCCAGGAGGATCTGGGCGAAGCGGTCGGGCGCCTCAACCTGCGGGCAGTGTCCGATCCCGGCCATCAGCTCGAGGCGAGCGCCGGCAACCTGCTCCAGGATCCGCTGGGCTCCGCGATGGAACACGAGCCTGTCCTGGTCGCCCCACACCACGAGCACACGGGTGGAGATGCGAGCCAGGTCATAGGGATCACGAAGTTCGGGAATCAGGCGGCGGGCGGTGGCCACGTAGCGGGCCACGGTGGTCCGGTCACGGTGATGTGACGTGAAGGCGGACACGATCGCGCGGTCGACGGCCCGGGGCCGGGCAAACGCCAGCTCACGGTACAACCGGGCCACGGCACCCCGGATGACAGCGGCTGGCACCGGCGTGGGGAGGGCCAGGAGGGAGCGCAGCAGCGGATCGCGCTCCACCAGGTAGAGCAGCCGGCTCATCTCCAGCCCAGCGGGCGCAACGGCCACCACGCCGGCCATTCGTTCCCCGTGACGCTCGGCCAGGCGGAGAGCGACGCAGCCGCCCAAAGAGTTGCCCACGGCCAGCGCTCCGCCGGCGTCGGCGGCCGCGTAGGTAAGCGCGGCACTGGCGAAGGCGTCGAGCTGGGGCAGGATCGGCTGCGAGCGCAGGCGATCCGCTGTACCGAAGCCGGGCAGGTCAATCGCGATGGCGCGCCGGCCGAGGCGACCCAGAACGGCCAGGCATTGGCGCCACGTGTCGGCGCTGTCGGCGTACCCGTGAAAGAACACCACCGGGACGCCGTCTCCCTCCAGCTCCAGCACGCGGGTCTGGTAGCCCGCGAGCTTCATGCGGTGTTCGAACAGAGGCTGGATCATGAGCTCCGCGCCCGAGGCGCGACTCGCCTACGAAGCCGGTACAGCGGCGGGCTCCTGTGGCGCGTAGGTCACGAAATCACGACGGCGGACCAGTATCAGGGCCAGGGCCGCGCCGACGAAGGCCACGATCCCGGCCACCAGAAGGATGTCATTCATGGCGGCGGTGAACGCCGTTTCGATTGCCGTCGTAGCTCGTGCTCGCAGCGCCCCGTGCAGCGAGCCCAGCACCCTCTGGGCACCGCCTGCGGCCACTGCCCGCGAGATCTGGTCCACGTGAGAAGCCGCGGGCGTCTGGGCCAGCAGGGTTGTGAGATGGCTGGTGAGCTGGCTGAGAAACACCGCCCCCAGGGCGGCGATTCCCGTGGCGGTGCCCACCTGGCGGAACGTGTTGTTGATGCCTGAGGCCATCCCGCTGCGCTGCGGGGGCACGACCCCGATGGCCGCGGAGGCCAGGATGGGGTTGACCATTCCAACTCCGAGTCCGCCGACGATGAATCCGGCCAGCAGGGCGGTCCAGTCGGAGCTGGGGGTGAGCCCGCGCCAGAGCAACATCCCGATCCCGGACAGGGCAAGGCCGACAAAGAGCAGCAGCCGGGCCGGGGCCCGATTGGCGAGCTGGCCGGCGGCCATCGCCCCGAAGAACGAGACGATCGTGAGCGGCAGAAAGCGGATGCCGGTCTGGAGCGGCGAGTACCCCAGGAGGGTCTGGAGGTACAGGCTTATGTACAGGAAGCTGGCGAACAGGGAGGCGGCGATCGTGAACGCAGTGACCGCGGCGCCCGTGAACGTGGGCTTGCGGAAGAGCTGGAGATCGAACATGGGGTGCTCCTGCACCATCTGCGAGATCACAAACGCCACCAGCAGGACGACCGAGCCTCCGAACAGGCCGAGGATCAGCGGGCTCGTCCAGCCCTCGTCGTTGCCCTTAATCAGACCCAGGACAAGCAGGAACAGGGCGCCCGTGAACGTGATGGTGCCGAGCCAATCGACTCGCTGACCCTCTGGATCACGGGATTCGCGGATCTTGGCCATCGTCAGCACGATCACGACGAATCCGACCGGGACGTTGATGAAGAAGATGGAGGACCAGCCCAAGGCGTCGGTCAGCGCCCCGCCGATCAGCGGACCAATGGCGGCTGAGGCGGCAATCGCCGCGCCCCAGATCCCGAAGGCGGTGCCGCGCTCGCGCCCGTGGAACTCCTGGGCCAGCAGCGCCAGCCCGGTGGCGTACATCATCGCGCCCCCGATGCCCTGGACACCCCGGGCCAGGATCAGGAACAGCGCGTCAGGCGAGAGGCCGCAGAGCAGCGAGGCGGCGGAGAACAGCCCAACGCCGAGGACGAACACCAGCCGGCGCCCGAACAGGTCGGCCAGCGCGCCGGCGGTCAACAGCAGCGCCGCCAGCGTCAGCGTGTAGGCGTCGATCACCCACTGGATGTCCGAGAAGCTGCCTTGCAGATCGTGGGCGATCGTGGGCAGCGCCACGTTCACGATCGTGATGTCCAGCAGGAGCATGAACGTGGCCACGCAGACAATGCCCAGCGTCCACCACTTCCGAGTCATTCAACGATCGTAACCGCGGGGTGGGGAGGTCAACCCGGAGGCGGGGCCGATTCTGGGGGCGGGGCCAGACCCGGGGGGCGTGTCCGATTTGGGGGGCAGGCAAACCCGGGGCGGGCGGGGCAACCGGGGGTGACACGCCACGGGGCGGGGCAAACCGAGGAGCGTGTCCGATTTTCCACGCCATTCGGTGAAAATCGGACACGCTCGGATTCACGGAGCGAATCGCCGCTGCGCTCAGCCGGCAGCGCGCCCAGCCACCGCAGCGGCAGCGGCCCGAGCACTCCCCGCCGACCGAGCGGCGGCAGTGGCCCGAGCGCGGACGCGGGGCTGGCGCCGCGCCCCTACGCCCGCCCGTAAACCGGGACGGCCGCGCCGCTCACCGGGCCCGAGTCCGGCGAGAGCAGGTGGGATATGACGGCCGCTATGTCCTGCGGCTTGACCCACCGGGAGAAGTCGGCGTTGGGCATCGAGGCGCGGTTGCCGGGGGTGTCGATCACGCTGGGCAGGATGGCGTTGCAGCGGATGCCGTCGTCGCGGTACTCGGTGGCCACCGCCTCCATGAAGGCCAGCACGGCGGCCTTGGAGGAGATGTAGCCGGCGGCGCCGCTGAACGGACGCAGAACAGCCCGGGTCCCTACGCACACGATCGAGGCATCCGTGGGCGTGCCCTCGCCCAGCAGATGCGACACGGTGGCCTGGGTCATGAGGTAGGTGGGGCGGAGGTTCAGCCGGAACTGGAGCGTGAAGTCCTCAATCGGCGTCTCGTGCACGCGCCCCGCGGCGGAGAACCCGCCCACGAGGTTGACCAGGCCACGCAGGGGTGCGTCTGCCTGGGCGGCCGCAGTGGCCACGACCTGCTCCACGGCCGCGGGCTCGAACAGATCGGCCTGGACCAGCTCCAACCCCTCCTGCTCTTCCACTCGCTCAAGTTCGCGCTCGGCCACCCAGGGGACGACGACCCGCCAGCCATCGTCGAGCAGCCTTTTGGTGACTGCGGCTCCCAGCCCTCCGGTGCCTCCGGTAACGATCGCGGTGCGTGTCATGAGTCGTCCGCAGGTCACTCTATCTTCGGAAGTCCATGCAAGTGCGGGAATTTTCTGAAGGAATTGAAATAGCCCAGGCGTTGCTGGTCCGGGAGGCGGAAGCTCGCTCCAGGCGAGATGGCGGAGAGTTCCTCAAGCTGATGCTCGGCGATCGCAGTGGCAGCGTTCCGGCCGTGATCTGGGACGACGTGAGCGAGGTGCGCGAGCTCTGCGCCCCAGGCGAGGTGGTGTTCGTCACCGGCCGGTACAACGTGCACCCGCGGTTCGGCCCACAGCTGACGATCCAGGCGCTGCGCGGGGCGGGTGAGCACGAGTACGCCTCGGGCGACCTTCATGATGGCCCCGCCCGCACACCGGCGCAGATGGAGAGCGATCTGCGTGAGCTGCTGGCGACGATCCAGAACCCGCATCTGCGCCGGCTGTTGTCCACGACCTTCGGTCCCGGCTCAGAGACCTGGGCCAGCTACCGGGATGCCCCGGCGGCCAAGCGCTACCACCAGGCATATCGCCACGGCCTGCTTGAGCACTGCCTGACCGTGGCCCAGTCGGTCAGCGCCATCTCGGCCACGTTTCCGGGAATCGATCGAGACATCGCGGTGACGGGCGCGCTCCTGCACGACATCGGCAAGCTCCACGCCTACGAATGCCAGGGCGGCGCAATCTCGATGTCCGACGAGGGGCGGCTGTTCGGCGAGATCCCGATCGGCTACTACATGGTCCGCCGCGCGATCGAGGAGCTGGATGGCTTTCCAACCGAACTGGCCCAGGCTGTCCTGCACATCATTCTCAGCCATCATGGCTCGCTGGAGCACGGAAGCCCGGTCGTCCCGTGCACCAGGGAGGCGACGCTGGTCCACATGATCGACAACCTGGGTGGTCGCTTGGGCAGCTTCGACCGGCTTGAGAAGGAGCTCCCCAACGGGGAGCAGTGGTCGGGCTACGACAAGGTTCTGGGCGGCGGGGCGTACTTCGCCGCGCGCCCCGAGCCCGCCCGGGCCGCGTAGGCGCGCTGGCGTTCGCCGACCCAGACGCACCCCGAACCGCGTAGGCGCGGCACATTTCTCCGGCCCGAGCGCCGCCAGAAAACCGCAAATAGCGCCAAGGCTCTGTCACGCCACAGTGACAGCCCAACCTTGTGCAGGCGGTGGGTCTTACAGTTGCGGTCGATGGCCAAGGACACCGAGAAGCTCATCCGGCAGCTGTCGCTGATCTCCTACCTCATGGCCGAGCGGCGGCCGGTCACTGCGAACGAGATCCGGCGGGACGTGGAGGGCTACAGCGTGATGAACGAGGATGCCTTCGCGCGTCGCTTCTACGCCGACCGCTCCGAGCTGGAGTCGCTGGGGATCCTCCTCTCGGTGGAGAAGCCCGTGGATGGCCAGGTGGAGCAGGAGACCTACTCGCTGCCGCCCGAGAACTTCCATCTCCCCCCGATTGAGTTCACCGACCAGGAGCTGGCGGCGCTCCGGACAGCGCTGCAGCTGCTGGACGGCGAGTTTGCGTATGCCGAGCCGTTGCGGCTGGCCCTCCAGCAGATCTCCTGGGGCCGGCCGAGCCCCCTCACCGCGCCCGAGCAGCACACGGTGGCGCTGGGAATCACCGGCGCGGCCGGCGGACACGACGTCTCGCACCGGCTGGCCAAGATCGAGACGGCCATCTTCCGTCGCAAGACGATCGTCTTTGACTACTACACGATGGAGCGGGACGAGGTGGGTTCCCGGAAGATCGATCCCTACCAGCTCCTGTACCAGGGCGGGCAGTTCTACCTGGTCGGCCGCTCCCATGAGCGCGATGCCATCAGGGTGTTCCGACTGTCCCGGATACGGGGCAAGGTGGCTTACGCCACCAAGGCCGAGCACGACTTCCAGCGTCCGGACGGGTTCGACCCCCGGGCCTACGCCAATCGCATCCACTGGCAGTTCGGGGATCCGATCGGTCAGGCCGAGGTGTGGATCAGCGGGCGGATCGGCTGGCAGATCGAGCGGCATTTCGGTCGCTATGGCCAAATGCGGCCTGACGGCGAGGACGGTGACCTGATCTTCACGACGGGCTACGCCAACTCCCGGCAGCTCATCGCCTGGGTCCTCGGCCTGGGCGAGCTTGCCCGCATCCTGGCGCCGCAGGCGCTGGCGGCGGAGTTCTCCGAGCGCCTGGACGTGCTGATCGAGCGGCACGAGGGCGAGCCGCAGCTGGCGGCAGAGACCCGCGCGGCGGCGCGTGAGGAGCCATCACTCGATGCCGTCGTGGAGGATCCCGGAAATCACGCCGGCGACCTGGCCAACGGCCACCACCCTGAGTCAGGCATCCGGCCTGAGCGCTTCGCCCGCCTGGTCACGCTGGCCAGCCTCCTGATCGCGGCAGGGCGGGCCGGAAGGCGGGTCGGCACGGAGGAGCTCTGCCAGTCGCTCAAGATCTCGGAGCAGGAGCTGCGTGAGGACATCTCGGTCCTGAACGTGGTCAATTTCGGCGCCGGGACGTACGTGCTGTACGCGGAGATCGACCGTGACGGGATGATCGAGGTGGATCCCGAGCCCTACGGGGACTCGTTCGCCCGCCCGGCTCGGCTGCTCCCGGTGGAGGCCAAGGCGCTGATCGCCGCGATCGACCTGATCGGCGAGCACATCCCGGAGGGCTCACTGAGCTCGGCGCGGGAGAAGGTGGTGGCTGCGCTGGGCGAGGACCCGGTTCAGGAAGGGCTTCAGTTCGCACACGCCGCCGGCGACGATGCCGAGATAGCCGCGGTGGTATCGCGGGCCATCACCCAGATGCGGCTGCTCACCTTCGAGTACTACAAGGAGAACGAGGACGAGTTCTCCAGCCGCACGGTGGAGCCCTACGCGCTGATCAATGGCCAGGAGGGCTGGTACCTGGCCTGCTTCGACCCCTCACGTGATGCCGTCCGTCACTTCCGGCTGGACCGGATCAAATCCGCCACCGTGACGGAGGAGCTCTTCGAGCCCCGGCCTGACGTGGATCCGGCGGCCGACGTGGACGGATGGCCCCGGACGGGCGAGGTTCCCTCCTCCCGCCGAGCCCGCATCTGGATCTCCCCTGAGCGAGCCCGTTGGGCTCGAGAGGAGCGGTCGCTGGTGGCTGAGCTGGATGACGGCGCGGTGATCGTCGAGCTGGGCTTCGCCGGATTGGATTGGCTGGTGCGGGAGGTGCTGAAGGAGGCAGGCGACGCAGTGGTGCTGGAGCCTGAGGACGCCCGCACGGCCGTGCTGTCGGCGGCGCAGATGATTCGGGCTGCCATCGCTCCCGTGGCCCGGTGAGCACTGCTCGGCGAGCTGCAGTCCTGTGAGCCGCCGCGATCAGATCGCCATGGGTCCGCAGGAGATCGCGGATTTCCTGGATCAGCAGAGGGTCGTGATCGTGGCCACCAATGGGATCCAGGGATGGCCCCACCTGATGCCGCTCTGGTACGTCGTCCGGGAGGACCAGGTGTGGGCCTGGACGTACGCAAAGTCCCAGAAGGTGCGCAATCTGGAGCGCGACCAGCGGGCGACGCTCCAGGTCGAGGACGGCGAGCAGTACCAGGAACTCCGGGGCGTGATGGTCCAGGCCGAGACCGTGATCCATCGCGACACGGAGCTGGTGGCCGAGATCGGGACGGCGATCTTCCGTCGTTACACAGCCGACAGCCTGGGCGACGGCTTTCTGGATGCGATACGCGCCCAGGCGGCCAAGCGCGTCGCTCTCCAGTTCGTCCCCAATACGGTGGCCAGCTGGGACCACGGCAAGCTTGGCGGCTCCTACTGAGCGGCGGCGCCAGCCACAGTGCATGCAGACCCTGACCGGCGTCCCGGTACGCTGGCGCCCATGGACGATCTGAAGGGGCTGATCCTGTCAGGCGGGCGGGGCACCCGGCTCCGGCCGATCACCCATACCAGCGCCAAGCAGCTGATCCCAGTGGCCAACAAGCCGGTGCTGTTCTACGGGATCGAGGCCATGGCCCAGGCGGGGATCACGGACGTGGGAATCATCATCGCGCCGGAAACCGGCGAGGAGATCCAGGCCGTGGCCGGCGACGGCTCGCGCTTCGGAGTGCGGCTCACGTACATCGTGCAGGACGCGCCCCTGGGCCTGGCCCATGCGGTGCTCACGGCGGAGCCGTTCCTGGGGCAGTCGCCGTTTGTGATGTATCTGGGCGACAACCTGCTGCAGGGCGGCATCACGGAACTCGTCGGAGCCTTCCGCCAGCACGCGCCTGACGCTTTGATCCTGCTCACTCCCGTCCCGGACCCCGAGCAATACGGAGTGGCGGAGCTCCAGAACGGCACGGTCAAGAGACTCGTGGAGAAACCCGCCGAGCCCCGCACCGACCTGGCGCTGGTGGGCGTCTACATGTTCACCCCGTCCGTCCACGAGGCGGCCCGAGCAATCCAGCCCTCCGATCGAGGCGAGCTGGAGATCACCGACGCCATCCAGCACCTGGTGGACACTGGCGGCAGGGTCGAGCCCCACATCGTGCACGGATGGTGGAAGGACACCGGACGCCTGGATGACATCCTGGCCGCCAACCGGCTGGTCCTGGACACGATCTCCGAACGGATCGAGGGGGAGTTGGTGGGCTCGCAGGTTGATGGCCGCGTGGTCATTGAGCCCGGTGCACACCTCGAGCGCTGCACGGTGCGGGGGCCAGCGATCATCGGCGCCGGTGCCCGGCTGATCGACTGCTACATCGGCCCGTACACCGCTGTGGGAGAGAACTGCCGGGTAGAGAACGCGGAGGTGGAGCACTCGATCCTCCTGGCGGGCTCGGTGGTGCGTGACCTCGCGGGCCGCATGGAGTCCTCCTTGCTGGGCAGGAACGTCACGATCGGCCGGGATCAGCGCCAGCCCAGGGCGTATCGATTCCTGGTGGGCGACAACTCCGAGGTGGGAATTCTGTAGAGCCTGAGGCAGGCTCTAGGACCGTGGGGCTGGGGGTGGCCCCAGCGCGGCCGCTATGCCCCAGTGTTACGACGCCGAGGCGACGCGGACATCCGGGGCCGGGGAGACGCTCCCGGGCTCGTGCACCGAGGTGCCCTCGCCCTGGGCCGACGCCACGAGGATTCGCGGCTGTCCCATCCACTCGTCGAACGCCTTGGGCGACAGCGGCCTGGACAGGTGGTAGCCCTGGGCCAGGTCAGCTCCGAGTGTGGCCAAGCGCATGAGCGTGCGCTCGTCCTCCACGCCCTCGGCCACGATCCGCATGCCCAGCTCGTGGCCCAGGTTGATCGTGGACTTGACGATGATCAGGTCGCTCTTGTCCTCAAGCATCGGGGTGACGAACGAGCGGTCGATCTTGAGCTCGTCGATGGGCAGCTTTCGCAGATTGGCCAGCGAGGAGTAGCCCGTGCCGAAGTCGTCGACCGAGAGGTGGACTCCCAGCGCACTGAGGCGCATGACGGTGGCGATCGAGCGCTCAGGGTCGGACATGATCATGCTCTCGGTGATCTCGAGCTGGAGCGCCTCAGGCGGAAGCGAGTGGAGTGAGAGAAGCTGCTCGACCTTGTGCGGGAGGTCACCGTCAAGC
>JBJMLC010000101.1:0-9412 GCA_045805485.1 Solirubrobacteraceae bacterium
CGACCTGCGGGATCGCGGAGCGATCACGGCCGAGGAATATCGGGCGGCCAATGGCCAGCTGCTCGGCGTGTGACCATGGGCGAGGCACAGGAGCTCCTCCGTGTCCTGGCCGGATCGGCGGAGACCGGCGCGGAGCAGATCCTGGCCTCAGAGGCGGTCAAGAACTGCCAGCTGGACCGGCGGACACGTGCGTTGGTCCAGCTGTCGGCGCTCGTGGCCGACGATGCTCCCACTGTCTCGCTGCGCTGGGCAGCCGACGCGGCGGCCGTCGCGGGGGTCGACGACGCCACACTGGTCAGGGTGCTGGCCACGGCCGCATCGGCCACCGGCGCGGCACAGACCGTCAAGAGCGCCCCCCGCCTGGCCCTGGCACTGGACGTGGACATCGAGGTCGAGGGCTGGGACGGAACGTAGGGACGATGGCGGCTTAGCTGGGCCCGTTGGCGGTTGGCCGGTTCCGGCCCAGGTTGGCGACGATCACCGACACGACGGTGACCAGGTACACCTGCCCGATGAGCGCCTCGGCCACTGACAGCGTGTGGCCCAGGTTGCTCGCCGCCGTGTAATCGCCATAGCCCACCGTGGTCATAGTGATGAAGGAGTAGTACAGGTCGAGTGCTGAGGTCGACTGCACATTGTTGGCGAAGAACGTCCCGTTGATGTGGCCGATCACGCCATACAGAAAGGCGAAGAACATCCCCACCAGCAGGTATACGCACAGGACGCCAAACAGTGCTTCGAAGGTCACTCGCTGCCGAGCTCGGAGGTTGCGCAGGATGCCCACGACGACCATCGGCGGGGCCAGTATGACCAGCAGGAGGTTGGCGATGTTCGTCACGACACCCCGGCCATGTCCGGTCACTGCCTCCACCAGGCTCAGGACCACCACGAGTGCTGACACGACGAGGCTCGCCCGCAGCACCCAGGGCCGGGCCTGGCCCGCCCACATGGCCAACACGAGCGTCGTGGCCAGCAGCAGCGCCACCACGAACTGCTCCCACTGGCCCGGTCTGGCGATCCCCTGCACCGCGAAGGCCGCCACGATCGCGAGCAGCAGCAAGCCATAGCGCGCTCGCTCCTCACCTGAGGACCGGCCGATGAGCCTGATTCGCCGCTCGGCGTCCGGTGGCATGGCCGCCGTGGGTCGGACCGGCTCCTACAGGCCCGTCAGCGCGGCGATCCGGCCTGACCTGGCGGCCCCTGCCAGGAGCTCGTAGTCGCGCTCGTTCTGATCCGCGTACGCCTTGGAGAACTCCACGCACGCCCGGTCGAAGGCCGTCCCGCCGCCGAGGTAGGAGGCGATGGCGATGCTGTCGCCGCTGCGGGCGTGGGCCCGGGCCAGCGTCCAGCCGCACAGCTTGCCGTACACGGCCATGCCCTCAGGGATCATCCGCTCGATCTCGGCCGATCCCTTCCAGTCCCGGAGCTGGCGACCGTAGAAGTCGCGCCCCTGGCCGTCCAGCGGCGAGGCGCCGACGCGCACCCAGCCCAGGAAGATGTCGCTGGTGGCCTGCATGAGGCGCTGGCCGGTCACGACTCGCTCGCCGTGGTTGGAGAACTCACTCTGCCCCAGGTGGTCCTCGAGCACCGATGGCTGAGCCTCCTTGATCTGCAGGAACAGGGGGTCCTCACCGTCGCGGCCGAAGAGCAGCGCGATCCAGGCGCGGGTGCCGACGCTGCCCACACCCACGACCTTGCGAGCGAAATCGACGAGTTCGAACTGTTCCAGCAGAATCCGCCGATCGAACTGGAGCGTCCTGCGGTACGCGCTCAGGAGCTTGCGCAGCTGGGCGAAGATTTCTGCCTCCTCCACCTCCGGCGAGAGCGCCCGGACGGGCACGATGAGGGGGGACTGATCGACGATCTCGGCCCGGCCGTTCACGCGCTGGGTCAGCTTGGAGAAGGCCTGCATACTGTCCTTGGTCCTGGCCTTGGTGAGAGCCTGCTCTGTGCGCCGGACCGCCTTGCTCTTCAGCTGCGGCCCATACCGGGTCATGAACTCATCGACCTCCAGCCGGGCGTACCACACCTCAAGAGTCCTCATCCCGGCAAAGCTGCGCATCGCGTTGCGGTACTCGGCCGCGGTCGCCAGGACAATCCGCTCCTGGTCCTTGGCCGCAAACCCGCAGTCCCGGGCAGCGATCATCATGCTGGCCACCAGTCGCTTGACGTCCCATTCCCAGGGCCCGGGCAGCGTCTCGTCGAAGTCGTTGATGTCGAACACCATGCGGCGTTCAGGCGAGGCGAACACCCCGAAGTTCGACAGGTGGGCGTCCCCACAGCACTGGACCTTCAGCCCTGACGTGGGGGCCAGGGCCAGGTCGCTGGCCATGATCTTGGCCGCACCGCGGTAGAACGTGAACGGCGAAACGAGCATCCTTCCGTAGCGGATGGGGACGAGCTCGGGAACCCGCGTGCTGGCCTGAGCCTCAAGCAGCGCGATCGGATCCGGACGGTCCGGCGCCGGTTCGTAGGGACCCTGGACTGAGCGCGGGACGTCCGCGCGCGCCCGCTTGCCCCTGGCCATTCGCTCGTCCACGCTCAGGGGCTTGCCCGCGGTTTTGGCGTCCCGTATCGAGGTCTTCACCGCATTCGAGCATCCGCGAAGGGCGCCGCGGGGTCATCACCCGATTGGGGTGAGCGGATTGGCGCTTCACCCAGACGGATAAAAGGGTCATATGCACGACGAACCGTCTTCAGAAAATCCGCGCTGCCTCGACCCCCGTGTCACCCGGCCTTCTCGGCCGTGCATCGCCCTCCTCGTTCTGGCGCTGAGTGCGCTGGCCAGCGTCGCCCTGTGCGCCGCGGCGATCCTGGCGCCGGCGCCTCCGGACGTCGTGCCCGTGATAGCGCTCATGTGCGTCGGCTGCCCGATATTTGCCGCCTGGGAGGCCCCGGGCGCGCTCGCCGCCGTCCGGGCCAACCGGGCTCGCCGCAGCGGCGGCCACGCGCTGGCCCAGCTGCGCCGAGGTCTTGAGCAGCTCCCTGAGACCGAGCATCCTCTCGGGCTCTAGAGCTGCCGACCATTAGCCGGGTCCAGCGCGGGACACGGCTTTGTGGCGGCCCGGCGACCGGTGATCCAGCACGGCCGCGTTGAGCAGTGGCGCGCCCACCAGAAGCCGCCCCACGACGTACAGCCAGCCCAGGATGACGAACGCCACTCCGAGTGAGCCGTACAGCGCGCCGTCGTGCTCGAGCTTGGGCCCGATCCAGTTGGCCGTCACGGCCTGCAGCAACGCGAATCCACATCCCACGAGCACCGCGCCGGGCAGGAACGCACTCCACCGAAGTCCCTCCGGATGGGGCAGGAGCCGGGACACGGCGAGCCACACCCCCCCGATCACCAGCGCGATCAGGATCGAGGCGCCCAGGCCCAGCAGGGTGCCGGCGTCCACCCGGGCCCGTGTGGCCAGCCCCCCACAGCAGATCACGACGATCATCACACCGAGCAGGATCAGGCCGGCGGCGCTCTTCTGGCGCCAGCGGGGTACGGGCAGCCCCCAGGCCAGCGCGTGAATCGCCCGGATGGCCGCCGCCGTGGTGCGCGTGCCGCTCAGCACGCCCACCACGGCGAGGAGCAGGACCGCGGTCCGCCCCGGATCGCTGAAGGACGCCGACTGGTTGATCGTGCTGGCCAGAACCCCCTTGATGCCGAACTGTTGGAGTGCGTCGGAGGGCGCGCCGCCGGCGGACCTCAAGAAGCCCAGCCCGACGACCGCCACGAGTGTGAGCGGAAGCAACGTGAGGAAGAAGCGGAAGGCCAGGGCGCCCGCGAGGACCGAGGCGCCGGTCCGCCGGCCTCGATCGGCGATCGTGAAGGCAAGCGCCACCGTCAGGTGCCGCTCACGCTCCCCATCCAGGCGGGCGTGCGCCGCGTCCAGGCGTCCGGTCAGGCGCTGGCGCCAGGACTTGAGGCGAGTGGCCGGCACGCGCCCGAGCGCTCCAGGCCTATCCCTCGGCGTCGGCAGCCAGCTCGGACCTGGCCTTGCGCAGGATCAGCCCCAGGCCCACCATTCCCACGCCGTTGATGATCAGCCAGATGCCCACGAGCACGGCCAGGGTGGCGTAGCCGATGTGGGGATCTGAGACCACGACGATGCCGACGATGATCTCCAGCACGGCCACCGCGACTCTCACGAAGCGTGCACTCTCCTCCATGATCGCGAAGATCAGCCGCACCACACCTGCGGCGACGAGCCACAGGCCGATCAGCAGGCCGATTGCCGTCACAGCGTGGGTGGGATGGCGAATCAGGATGATCCCGAAGACCACGGCCAGCACGCCCATGATCGCGGCCAGCCCGCGATTGGCCTCGTGGCGGAACGAGTACACCACGGCCACGATTCCATCCAGCAGCAGGAAGATGCCGAAGATCACGCACAGCGTGGCCAGGCTGTGGCTCGGCTTGGCCACCAGCAGTCCTCCCGCCACCAGGCTGACCACACCCATCAGGACGAGCAGCCACCACAGCCCAGCGGCTTCCAGCGCCGGCCTGATGTCCAGCCTCTGTGCCTTGACGGTCATTGCGGGCATCTCTCTCTCACCTCACTCGTCGGCCTCGATGTCATAGCCGATGGCCATCGCCAGCTTGGGAGCACTGGACACGATGCGAGCAAGTCCCACCGCCGGGGCGACCGCGAGCAGGACGCCCACGATCTCCGATTCGGTCGCGCCCGCGTTCAGCGCGTGACGGACGGTGACCCGCAGCGAGCTGGTGGAGGCGCCCAGCGCCAGCAGGGCCCCAAGCTCCACTAGTAGATCAACCTTGGGACGAAGCGTCTGCTCCGCCACCGAGCCCGACCCGCGCCTCAGCACGCGTCCGACTGACTCCTCGTCGTTGACAGCCAACCGGCGTAGAAGGCGTTCCACGTCATCCACGGTGGTCGAGGTTAGGGTCGCGGGCGCCGTCCGCATCCTCCCGACTGGGTGATGTTCGACTCCTGACCATCCCACAGCTGCGCTATCGACACGGCCCAGGCGGTGACCGATGATCAGTTGATGTCCATCCCAAACGGCAAGGCACGGGTTCTGGTCGTGGACGACTCCGAGAGCACCCGCAGCCTGATCTGCGGCCTGCTGGCGCGGCGCGGATTTGCCGTGGTGGGGGAGGCCGCCACCGTGGCCGGCGCGTTCGAGGCCACTCAGCGACTCATCCCGGACATGGTCCTGCTTGACGTGCACCTGCCTGACGGCAACGGGTTCGACCTGTGCGCCCGTCTGACCGCGGCACATGCCCGGTTGGCCGTCCTGCTGGTCTCAGCCGACCGAGACGACGCGTTCCACCATCTGGCCGAGGCCAGCGGAGCGCGGGGCTTCGTGCCCAAGTCCCAGCTCGCCCAGGCAGATCTCTCAAACTTCCTCTGATCGGGCCCGGCAGCCCCGGCCCTCCAGGCGGCCCCGGGGGAGATGCGCTACGCCGCCCGCGGCAGGTACGCCCCGCTGGCCAGCGTCATGGCCACCAGATGCGCCCGGGACCGCGCTCCGGTCTTCGTCATCGCGTTACGCACATGTGTGCGCACCGTGTTGTGGGCCAGCTGGAGCTCCTGCGCGATCTCGGGGCCGCTCAGGCCGAGCGCGATCAACCGGACCACCTCTCGCTCTCGCCGAGACAGCGACGAGATGTTTGCGCCATTCGTGGGCGTGATCATGTGCAGGCGGCGCGTGCGCGTGGTGTGGAGTACGACCACCAGCACGAGCTGCTGTCCGGTCACGACCTCCGGATGACCCGCGAACTCAACTCGCACCCGCGAGTCGTCGGCGCAGCGCAGGTCGGCCACGCCCGTGAACTGAGGCTTTCGCAGCATGGCCTGCCATTCATGGTCAGACGCGGGCGGTCCGCCCACCCGGAGCTCCCAGATCGGCCGCCCGATCAGGGCTCGCCGCTCATACCCCAGAAGCCTGACCGATGGCCCGTTGACGTCGACCACCCGGCGCTGGCCGTCCACGAGGAGCATCGCGTTTCTGGATTGCCGGAAGGAGTGCCAGAAGAGCTCCTGCCAGCCCGAATCTCCGCGTGGCTGACGCGTCGTGCTCACAGCTTGACTTTGACGCCCAGATGCCCGGCGTCAATGGCGCACACCACCATGTCGTTGATGGCGCACACTTGCATGTTTTCGCCAAAAGGAGAGGACCGGATGGGTCCAAGAGTGGTGGATGCCTCCCACGGCGACGCATGTTGACCGCCTTGCGCGGGGAAAACCCCATGCCAGCCTTCGGCCTGTCTTGTACGACGTCAAGAAAGCCAGGATTGGCAGCGCCCTGCGCGCTCTCGCCGAGGACCTCGTGCGCGAGCGGCGGAGGGCCGACCTGCTGGAGAGGGAAAACCGGCTTCTGAAGGCTCAAATCGACCGCTCGAGTGCCAGTACGGCGTGAACGCCGAGTCCACTGAGGCCGGGGCACCGGGCGCGCAAAGACCCCCAGGGCGGACACATGATCTGTCCTCAAGGCGGGACGGGCGGGGTCATCATCACCCGTTTTGGATGAGGTTCCGCGGCGCCGCGGGTGCCACGCTCAGCCTGATACCCGCCCCGCTTGCGCTCTCACGCGGGCGGCCGGTTTACCAAATACAGACTGGAGGACTGCGTTGGCTGTTCAAACAGGGCCGGACGTCTCGGGAACCGGCTACGACGCCTATGAGGACGAGCGCGGCCAGGGCTGGATCGTGTTCTCGGCCATCCTGCTGCTCACGCTGGGCACGTTCAACACGGTTGACGGCATCGCGGCGATCAGCAGGGCCCACGTCTACATAGGCAACGCCCACTACATCTTCGGCGACCTGAAGTCCTGGGGTTGGACCGTCCTGATCCTCGGCGTGGCGCAGCTGCTGGTTGGCGTCGGCATCTTTGCCAAGAACCAGTTCGCGCGCTGGACCGGGGTCGCGGTTCTGAGCCTGAACGCGCTGGCTCAGCTCATGATGATGCCGGCTTATCACTTTCCGCTGTGGTCGCTGTCGATCTTCGCCATCGACATTCTGGCCGTGTATGGGCTGGTGGCCTACGGGAAGAGGGTCGCGGACTGACGCGGCCCCGTGGCCCGAGCTGTGGCACGTATCCGCGGGGCCACACCTCTTCCTGACCACTGACGGGTGCGCCACGCTGCTCCGGCGAGTCAGCGTGGCGCTCTCCGTCGGTTACTGCCCCAGATCGATGGCTGTGCCGAGGGCCTGCGCCATATGGGTGACTGCGGAGGCCACGCGCGGCGCGCCCACGATCGGAGCGACGGCCGCCAGGACGCCCTCCACCTGCTCGGTCTGAACCCCGATCTCACCCGCGGCACCGAGGTTCATCAAGTAGGACGCCGCCGGGGCGTCGACCGCCACGAGTGCAGCGATCCGGACAAGCATGAGCGTCTCGCCGTCAAGGCTCGAGGCCTCCATCGACTCCGCAGTCATGCTCGCGAGGAGCTCCAGAATCGCCCCTCCCTGCTCGCCGCCATTTGCCATGAGTGTCTCCTTTCGGGGGTTTGAGGCAAGCATCGCCGTGCCCTGCGCGCGCGCAATCACCCGTATCGGATGATGGCTGTGCCCCGGGGCGTCGGCAGTATCGGATCGGATGTGTCGCTGGCTGGCCTACTCGGGTTCGTCCATCCTGCTGGAGCGGGCGCTCTACGCACCCGCCCACTCACTGATCGACCAGAGCCTGCATTCGAGGCTCGGCGCCGAGGCCACCAATGGCGACGGTTTTGGGATCGGCTGGTACGACGACGCACCCAAGCCCGGGCTGTTCAAGAGCATCGAGCCGGCCTGGAACGACCAGAACCTGCGTGAGCTGGCGGGCCACGTCCACTCGGGCCACTTCTTCGCCCACATCCGGGCAGCCATCGGCTCGCCGGTTCAGCAGACCAACTGCCATCCCTTCCGCTACGAGAACTGGCTGTTCATGCACAACGGGTTCATCGCCGAGCTGGCCCAGGTCAAGCGGGATCTGGTGCTCGCCGTGGACGCGTCGCTGTTTCCCCACATCCGGGGAAGCGCGGATACGGAGCTTCTGTTCCATCTCGCACTGACGTTCGGGCTCCAGGACGATCCGCCGGGCGCGGTGGCGCGGGCCATCGGGCTGGTGGAAGCCGTGGGCCGCAGCAAGGGGATCGAGTACCCGTTCCAGGGCACGGTCGCCGCGACCGACGGCACCCGCACGTGGGCCTTCCGGTACTCCAGTGAGGGCAAGTCGCGGTCGCTGTTCTTCACCGCCAGCGTGCCGACGCTCCGGCAGCTCTATCCGGAACGCCAGATCCTCCAGGAGGTCTCAGACCAAACCCGGCTCATCGTCTCAGAGCCGGTAGGCGATCTCCCGGGGGCCTGGCGGGAGATGCCCGAGGCGCACTGGGGCGTGGTGGGTGACGACGACGATCATCTGGAGCCCTTCGAGCCCACCTGGCCCGTCCAGGCGGTCGCTTAGCCTGGCCCGTCCGAGGCGGTCGATTAGCGGGCCGGATCCTCCGGGCCGCCCACCGCGGCCGCGCCGCGTGCCGCGTCGCCCACCGCGGCTGCGCCGGCCGCCGCGGGGGTCCCCGACCGGGCTCCCCTGAGTGCGGCCTGGCCGACCTGGGCCAGGGATAGCTGCGGCGCCTGGGCCACCGCCGTGCGGGCCAACCAGTCCGGGAATCCCCGGCGTCCGAACAGGATCGGCACGTAGCCGGCGAACAGCGGGATGGCGGCCAGCTGCATCCCCACCCAGCGCACCAGCGCGCGGGCTGGCTTGACCCGGGGCCTGCCGGGGGTGATGAGACGGATCTGCATCACCCGGGCGCCCGGGGTCTGGCCGGTGGTCGACCAGAAGACGACGAAATACGAGATGAACCACAGCACGTAGACAACCCCGCCGATGACCTTCAGTACGGTCATATCGCCCTTGGCCACCGGGAATACGGAGATCACCAGCAGAGCTCCCAGACCGGTGATGATCGCCACCAGGTTGAGGAGCACCGCGTCGATCGTCCATGAGATGCCACGGGTCACGACGCCGATGTGAGGCGGGGTCTGTGGGGTCATGCCTGTCCTCCAGGATCGGGCCCAACCCGTGAGCTCTCGGCGGCGGGCTGTCGCTCCGGGATCCCGAACGTGCAGATCATCGCGATGAGCGCGATGATGCCGATGACCGACAGCGAGGAGCGCAATGCGTCAAGGCGAGCGTCTGCGTTCTCCTCCACGATGGCGTCGGCGGTCATCGGAGATACGCCGGCCTCATCCAGGGCGGACTGGAGGTCCTTGTCGGAGATGAAGGCGACGCCGCTGACCAGCTGCGTCTGGGCCTCGGACTTGACCCTGTCCGGGACCTCTGGGTTGTTCTGGATGCCGGTGGCCAGCGAGGCGGTGAGCGCTGATATCAGCACGGCGCCGCTCAGCGCGGTGCCGATCGATGCGCCGAGATTGGTCAGCGTGTTCTGCAGGCCGCCCACCTCGCCGGTCTCCTCG
>JBJMLC010000102.1:0-19069 GCA_045805485.1 Solirubrobacteraceae bacterium
CGTCGTTCGCCGACTTCTCCCCCGGCGGGCCGCCCAACCCACAGGTCTACGCGTTCCTCATCAAACGGCTGGCGCTGGCCCTCCGGCTGGCCAACCGGAACCTGGGCCCGGCCGCCGCCGGCTGGTCCGATCAACGGCTGCTCGGGGTAACCCAGAATCGCAGCCTGGAGGCTCACCTGGCCAACTTCGGGCTGAACATTCCCAATCATCAGGGACGCCCCTCCCAGGATCCCGGCGGCTATCCGGACACGATCGACCCCGCCCTGGCGGTTCTGCGGGTCGACAGGCTCGTGCACAGGCGGGGGCGACTGGTCCGTGTCCCCATGGGGGCCTGGACGGACTTCGCCAATCACGGGACGGACGTGGAACACAACTTCCGCGCCTACGGCGGCGACCACCAGTCCATCGCCCAGAGGCTGTTTGACAAGGCGGTGCGGCGGGCGGGGCACGTTCCCGCGGGCCAGACGATCATCAACGCCTTTGCCGACGGAGCCGAGGGCGATATGTCCTCAGGCCTTCAGCACGATGGACCCGCCTGGGCGGTGCACGTGGGGCGGATCGAGGCCCGGGCCATGCTGCGGGGGTGGCGGGACGCCGATCGCCACATGACCCGCCATCTCAGCCTGGTGATGCGCTGGACTCGGGCCTGCTTCTGCGGTCAGACCGTGCGCGGCGGCGGCCCAATCGACACCAAGGCGGTCATCGGGCTGCCGGTCCTCACCGGCTCGGAGGAGGGACGCGGTCCGCTCTATGACGCCTCCCATGTCTCATTTGAGCATCGCCACCTTGCGACCTCGGTCGGCCCCCAGGGCGACAAGATCCAGGTGATAGTCGACCAACAGCACCAGGACGACCCGAAGGCGGCCCCGCTTCAGGTCATCCGAATCGGCGACCACCTGTTGGCTGCCGTTCCGGGGGAGCCGACCGTGGAGCTGGGACGGCGCATCCGGGCAGCGATCAACGCCGCCACGCCGGGCATCGGTCTGCGCACGGTGACGATCGTGGGGCTGGCGGGCGAATACGTCGGCTACTACACGACGCCGAAGGAGTACGACTACCAGGACTACGAGGGCGGGCACACCGTGTACGGAAGATGGTCCGGTTACTTCATCCGGGATGAGCTGGCCGACCTCGCGAGCTCACTCGCCACCGGGCGGCCGGGCCCCCGCCCGTACGCCTATGACCCGACCAACGGGGTCCAGGCCAACGGCGCTCCATACGGGCCCGGGGCCAGACGCGGCCGAGTCATGGCCCAGCCGCGAGACGCCAGACGCCTTCATTACGCTCGGTTCAGCTGGCGGGGCGCGAAGCAGGGCCTGGATCGCCCTCTCGATCACGCCTTCATCACGATCCAGCGCCTCGCCGGGCACCGCCGCTGGACGGATGGGGCCAGCGACCTCGGCTTTCAGATCGTGTGGACGGCTGGCTCCGAGGGTGTCTATCGGGCCGTCTGGCAGATCCCGCTGGGCGCCTCGCTGGGCCGGTATCGCTTCCGTGTCAGCGCCAACCGATACCGGCTGCTGTCCCGCGCGTTCAGAGTCAAGCGCTCGCGCGCTCTGAGGGTGCGTCAGCTCCCTGGCGCGCCAGGACAGGTGGCGGTCAGGCTGAACTACCCGCGCGTGCGACTCGCCTCAGTATTCGGCACGGACCTGTTCGACTGGCCAGCCTCCTCACGCGGAGGGGCCGTGACGTTCCGGATCGGCCGGCGATCCGTGACCGTCCACCGTGATAGGGGGTCGGTGTTCAGGGCGAGCGTCCCGCCCGGCGCAGCGACCAGCGTCACGGCAGCTCACGATCGATTTGGGAACATCGCCACCGGTCATCTGACGCTGAAGCGCTGACGCCAGGGATCGAAGCCCCGTCAGGGCTCGTATGCTCCGCGCATCGGGGATCTGGATAACAGAACGTTCCTGGTCACGGGCGCCAACACCGGGATCGGGCGGGAGACCGCTCTCGCGCTGGCCGGCCGGGGTGCGCGGTTGTTCGTGGCCTCCCGCTCGGAACAGAAGACCCGGCCGGTGATCGATGAGATCGTTGCCCAGACGGGCAACCCTTCGGTGCAGTTCCTGTCGCTGGACCTCGGCGACCTGAGATCGGTGCGAGCCTGCGCGGACGAGTTCCTCCGGACCGATGAGCCGCTCCACTGCCTGATCAACAACGCCGGTCTGGCGGGGAAGCGCGGTATCACCCAGAGCGGCTTCGAGCTGACCTTCGGCACCAACCATGTCGGGCCGTTTCTCCTCACCGCCCTGCTGCTGGACCGGCTGCGCCAGAGCGCGCCGGCCCGAATAGTCAACGTGGCCAGCGTCGGCCATTACAAAGCGCAGGGGATCGACTTCAAAGCGGTCCGTCGCCGGACCAAGAGCCTCACCGGATTCCCGGAGTACTGCGTCTCCAAGTTGGGCAACGTGCTCCACGCCCAGGAGCTGGCGCGGCGGCTGACGGGATCAGGGGTGACGACCTATTCGCTCCATCCTGGATCGGTGGCCTCAGACGTGTGGCGGCAGGTCCCGTGGCCAATCCGTCCGCTGATGAAGCGGAACATGCTGTCTCCCGCGGAGGGCGCCAGGACGTCGCTGTACTGCGCCACCTCGCCAGAGGTCGAGGACGAGAGCGGCTGCTACTACGACGACTGCCAGCGCACCGAGCCGAGCGCCGTCGCCACCCCGGAGCTGGCGGCTGAGCTGTGGGCTCGCAGCAGCTCGTGGGTGGATCTCCCGGGCTCCGACGCGGCGTAGCGGTCACGGATGCCGGTCGGAATTGAAATCCCCCAGGTCCGAGCCACCGACTCACCCGACCCCGCAGAGCTGGCAAGCATGCTGCAGCAAGCCGAGCAGGCCGGATTCCACAGCGCCTGGGCCATGGAACCCCAGTTGGCACCGAGCTCTGCCCTGGAGCCGCTCTCGGTGCTCGCGTTCGCGGCCGCGCAGACCAGCTCGATTCGCCTCGGTCTCGCCGTGGCCGTCCTGCCACTCCATCAGCCGGTAAGACTGGCGCGCCAGGCGGCGACGATCGATCACCTGACCGGGGGCCGGTTCACCCTGGGCGTCGGGGTGGGCGTGCCGGCGCTTCCCCATGAGGCATTTGGCGTCAAATCGACCGAGCGGGCGCCTCGGTTCGAGGAGTACCTGACCGTCATGCGCCACCTCTGGGAGGACGAGGAGGTGGACTTCGAGGGGCGCTTCGTGACCCTGCGCCAGGCGCGCATGGAGCCGAAGCCGATCCAGCGGCCGCTGCCGGTCTGGTTTGGTGCGGGCAGCTCACCCGCTCTGAGGCGAACGGCGCGGCTGGCCGACGGATGGATCGGCGCGGGCTCAAGCCCCTCCAGCGCATTCCCGAAACAGCTGGCGGAGCTGAGGGAGTATCTGGAGGCGGAGGGGCGCGACCCGGCTCAGTTCCCCGTCGCCAAGCGGGTCTACGTGGCCATCGACCGCCCGGAAGGCGAGGTCAACGCGTGGTTCCGCGCGGTGTATGGGCCGGCGATCACGCCCGAGGTCGCCATCACGGGCTCGCTCCAGCAGGTCCTGGATGGCCTGCACGGGCTGCGCGAAGCGGGAGCCGACCTCCTGGTCGTGGCTCCGGTGGGCGACGACCGCCCGCAGCTGGACCTCGTGGCAGAGCACGTGCTTCCGGCCCTCGGCTGACCTTGAGCGGACTTCCTGGGGGCGCCTCGACCCGCTCAGTGGCCTTGGTGAAGAAACCGACAGCCACTTCGGCTAAGCTCAGTGCGTCGGGCTATTGGTGTACCTCCATGGGCGCACCGGAGTGCTCCGGCCAGAGCGGCTCGCGCTCGTAGCGGTCCAGGTGGCGGCATACGGGGGCGTTGCGGTTCGCAACGTTTGCCCCCGAAGCCCGGAGTTTCTCTATGTCTGCTCAACCATTACGAACGCCCGAATTCCAGCTGCCCGCCGCATACGCGCGCCCGCGCCTCACGCGGAGCCTGCTTGACGTGGGCACCTCGATCGCCCCCTACCTGGCGCTCTCGGTGCTGATCTATCTCACCCTGGGGACCTCGTGGCTGCTGACCGCGGGGCTGATGGTGTTCGCCGCCGGCTTCCTGGTCCGGACGTTCGTGGTCTTCCATGACTGCGCGCACGGTTCGCTGTTCCCCTCCAAGCGCGCGAACCGGTGGGTCGGCCGGGTGGCCGCGCTGCTTGTGCTCTCCCCGTTCGCGCGCTGGCGTCACGACCACGCCGTACACCACGCCACGTCAGGCGATCTGGAGCGGCGTGGCGTCGGAGACATCATCACGCTGACGGTCCTCGAGTACGAGTCGCGGTCATGGAAGGGTCGGCTGGGTTACCGGCTGATACGCAATCCGCTGGTGATGTTCGGGCTGGGACCGATCATGGCGATGATCGTGGGACCCCGGATCGCCACCCGCGCGCAGCGGCCGCGGCTGCGCCACAGCGTGCTGGGCACCGACCTGTTGCTGCTCTCGGTATTCGGGCTTCTGTGTTGGCTGATCGGCTGGGAGCGCCTGCTGCTGGTGTGGGTCCCGTCGGCGATGCTGGCGGGATCGGTCGGGATCTGGCTGTTCTATGTCCAGCACCAGTTTGAGGACGCGTACTGGAAGAGTGGCGAGGAGTGGAGCTACGCCGACGCGGCCCTGCGAGGAAGCTCCTACCTCAAGCTGCCCTGGCTGCTGCGCTTCTTCACCGGCAACATCGGATTGCACCATGTGCACCACCTGAACGCGCGAATTCCCAACTACAACCTGATCCGCGCCCACCGTGAAAACGAGGTCTTCCATCAGGTCCCGACCCTGTCGCTGCTGGACGGGTTGCGGGCGGCGAACCTCAAGCTGTGGGACCCGGAGAGCGGAAAGCTCGTCACCTTTGCCGGGGCGCGTCGCACCGCGGCGCTCAGCCTGTCATCCCACGCTGCTAAGGTAGCCACGCAATAAAACCGGGTTCCGGTTCGGGACCCTCAACGTGTTTAGCGCTCGCAGGTCGTTGCTCTTCATAGCTCTCCTGGTACGCGGCACATCACCAAAGGAGAACAGCAATGACCAACGGAACCGTGAAGTGGTTCAGCGACGAGAAGGGCTACGGGTTCATAACGCCGGATGACGGCGGCAAGGACCTGTTTGTCCATCACTCCGCGATCTCGGGCGGCGGCTTCAAGACGCTGGCCGAAGGCGCGAAGGTGTCCTACGACACCGAGCAGGGTCCGAAGGGCCCCGCTGCAGCGAACGTAACGGTCCTCTAACCGCTCACATCGCCGGCCGGGCACCAACACCCGGCCGGCGGCAGAACGGGTGGGGAGCACGCCGCCCGCAAGCACGCTGCCCGCGAACAGGCGACAGCGTAGGATCGCCGGCAAACCGACAGGAGGACACGCATGGCCTCACGCGGCAAGAAGAAGACCACGTTTGCGAAGCTCGCCCGGGAGGGCAGGCTTCGAGAGAAGCGGGCGGAGAAGGCAGCCCGGAAGGAAGCGCGCAAGCACGCCGCTGAGCATCCGCCTGAGTACGGGCCCGAATACCCGGACGAGTACGCGCCCGAGCAGCCCGTCGAGACGCCTGCCGTAGAGGAGCGCTAGACCCCTGCCACTTGGAGAAGCGCCGCTCCGAGTGATACGGTGAAACAGCATGAAGACTGCACGTGAGCGGGCCGAGGAGAAGCGGGCTGAGAAGCTTGAGCTGGTCCAAGAGCAGGTGAAAAACGGCTCACTGGTGATCCGCAAGATGACTGATGCGGAGCGCCGCCGGTACCCGCCAAAAAAAACCACTGAGCCCAAACGACGGGCTCGGTAGTGAGCTGTAACCGACCGCTGAAGGCGCGGCGGTGAACCGTGCGCGAGCGCGAAAGCCTCATCGCGCGGATTAGCCAGCTCCGCCGCAGGCAGGCCGCCGGCCAACCAGCAGAGGCTGGGGCCGAGCCGACTCAGGCGGACGAGATCCGGGCGCTGGAAGCTCGGGTGACGCAGCTTGAACAGTTGCTGCAGGGGCTGCAGGATTCCGTGCATCGCGAAGCGGAGCGACAGGCCAAGCGAATCGGCGATCTGGAGACCCGGATCGAACCGGCGGCCCTCAGCCGGGCCCTGAGCCAGGACGCTCGCGAGCGCGGGCTCTAGGCCACCGTGTCGGTCAGCGTGGTCGATGCCGATGGGCAGGGAAGCGCGACCGTCGGGTCGCGGAGACGACTCCGGCTCAGCCTGCGCGTGCTCACCACCGGGCTCATCAGCGCGCTCTCGGTGGGCGCACTGTTCTGGGTGGCCCCGCCCGGAGAGGTGATCAGCTCCATCAGCAACATGAACCCGGTCTGGCTGCTCGCGGCCGTGGCATTCGAGCTCGGGTCGTGCCTGAGCTACGTGGTCGTGTTCCGGCGGTTCTTCCCGGAGCCGCCGCGGCCCGTGAGTCGTCAGGTGGCGTGGATCGCCATGGGCGCCGGGGCCGTGCTGCCGGGCGGGAACTTCTCCTCGGCGGCGACCACCGGCTGGCTGCTGCGCAAACACGGCATCGGCGCGCGACGCCTGATCGAGCGCTGCGGCGCGCTGCTGTGCTTCCTGATCCTGTTCGGCTTCTTCATCAACGGCGTGGCCGGAGCGGTTCTGCTCGTGGGAATCGGTCGCGGCCCGCACGACCTGGAGCACACCGGGATACCGATCCTCGTCTCGCTGTTCGTGATCGGGACGGCGGTGGGGACGATGCTGGTGGCGCGACGCTACCGCTCCGGCGGCCCCAAGGCTCTGCGGTCGGTCGGCGCGTCTCTGGCCGGAGCCTGGGAGTCGCTGCTCAGGCCCCATTGGCGGATGCTCGGTGCGGCCGGCTTCCTGTGGCTGGATATGGCCGCACTGTGGGCCGCGTGTCAGGCCACCGGTCATCCGCTGGGAACGCTGCCGCTGGCGCTGGCGTACTTCATTGGCTACCTGGCGACGATGATCCCGATGCCCGCCGGTCTGGGCGTCCTCGACTCAGGGCTCGCCGGCGCGCTCGTCCTGTATGGGTTCTCGCCTGCAGCGTCTGTCGGCGCGGTGCTCGTCTACCACGCAATTGCGGTCTGGGTTCCCGGGCTCGGCGGGCTTGTTGCCTGGCTGCCGAGCCGGGGCCGGGGATTGGCGCCTGCGGTCGCCAGCCCGCACTAAGCGGGCCTGACCGCCACCTGAACCTCGCGCGCCCCCGGATCGGTGGCCAGCCGAAGCAATCTGGCCCCCTGAGCCGACACGACGTGAGCGCCTGACACGGTCACGCTGTATCCGGCCGGGTAGTGGATCGGGGGCACGTACACCACGGTCGGAGCGTGGATGGACGGGTCAGGCACGTAGGCAAAGCTGAACACGCCCGTCGACGGATCGAACCCGTAATGCTCTGGCCTCCCGGCCGTGGCCTGCGGGTAGGGCTCGGAGAGGACCGCCAGCTTGGCCCTGCGCAGGGTCGCGTTGTTGTCGGAGTTGTCAAAGAGCGCGCCTGAGCCGACGCCGCCCGGGGCGTCGATCCAGTCCTTGTAGCTCCAGTACAGCCAGCCCAGTTGGTGGCTGTCCGCGAGCTGGACCATGCGCTCGATGTTGGACAGGTCCTGGGTATCCCCAAACTCATCAAACAGCGCCGGCACGCCCATGGCCGCCGAGGCGGATGCCGCATTCTGCATCGTGTGCTCGTCCTCGTAGCTGCATGACTGATAACCCGGTGACCCGGATTCCGCGTCCGGCTGGCCGGCGAAGATCGGCGCCAGGCAGTAGTCGTGGAAGGCGAACCCCGCCGCGCCGGCGGAGGCCGGCGGCGGGCCAAGCCATGACTGAACCCCGAAGTCGAAGTAGATGTGCGGCTCGTAGAAGACGATCGTGCGCCCGTCGCTGGCGCGCACGTCCGCGGCGAGCCTGTTCTCCAGCGGTTGGAGAGACACGCGGTCAAAGGCGGGACACCCGAGCGGCTGCATGCACGTCGCGTCGTGGCTGCCCGGGTAGGGCTCGTTGAACAGGTCGTAGCCGAGCATCCGGGGGTTGTCACGAAACGCGTTCGCCATCACGCGCCAGGCGCGCGCGAACTCATCGCCGATCCCGCTCCGGTTGGCGTACAGGTTGTCGAACGCGCGGTTCTCGTCGGGCGCCTCGGGATCCAGGGCACTGTGGGGCGGCACCGGCACTCCGTCGGTGATCGTGGCCCAGGCCGGAAAGCCGTCGCCGCCGAGCGCGGGGCCGTACAGGTCCTGGTGGGACTCGAGCAGCGTGTACACGTGGTGCCCGGCCAGGATCTGGCCATCACGGACGAACTGGTTGACGTAGGCGCTGTCGAACTGCCCTCGCGTCGGCTCCAGCCCGGCCCACAGCCAGGCCAGGCGAACGGCGTTGAACCCCCAATCCTGGAGGTTCTGGCCATCCGCGCTGGTGAAGCCGGCGGGCGGCGGGTAGTACGGCGCCGTCTTGTGCGCCACCTGGAGGCCGTGAATGATCACCACCCGGCCGTAGCCGTCCTTGAGCCAGTGGCCGTCCGGGTGCAGAGCAGCGAGATTGGCCGCAGACGCTCCGCCCGCACACAGCAGGAGCGTGGCGATCAGGGCCGCGCCAAATCTCAGAAATGCATGCTCAGGCATCCCGCACTCTCGCTCGGGATGGGCTCGGACGGGAACGTGACCGAGCTGTTGGGCTGCTGAACGCGGCTACCGCCGGCCTCATCGACGCCGATGTAGGGGCCGGAAGGGCAGAGATCGGCCATGGCCAGGCTCGCCCGCAGCGTGTTGCCCTGCACGATCGCCCCGGACATGCGGGTCACGGCGATGGCCATCTGCGTGTTGATGACGCCCGAGCCGCTTGTGTTGTCCAGGTAGCGGACCGTCCCATAGCCGTACGCGGTGTTGTCGCCGAACCACGGCTTGGTCCCGATCCCCGTACCGAGCAGGAGGAACGCATTGGGGCTCGTCCAGATCAGGTTGTGCTGGATCGTGGTGCCGTCGAAGTCGTCGTAGATCAGCTTCCCGATCTGGTAGAGCGGATCGACGGTCATCGCCGACCATCCCGAGTTGCCCGCGTTGACGATCGTGTTGTCCAGAACCACCGAGTGTTGATGGGGTACGCCGGTGGCCTGGGTGGCCTGTTCGTTGCCGAACAGGACGATGCTGACGTCGGTGGCGTCCACGATCTGGTTGCCCACGATGTGCGAGTCCCAGCACTGGTTGGAGATCCCGTCTGCGAAGCCGAACGTGGATGACACGCCCGTCTGGCCGTTCTGGAAGTTGCTGATCTGACCGCTCGCGGTCCCGGTATCGACCCGGCCGTCGACCACGCCGGTCGTCTCGTGCCAGTGGAACTTGGTCGAGTAGCCGTCGATCAGGTTCCCCCGGATCTGCACGTTCTGGCAGCGCGGAGTGGACGGCGTGGCCTGGTTGTAGACGACCATGTTGCTCCAGCCCGAGGTGTTGTCGATCCGGTCATCGCGGACGGTCGTGCCGACTCCACCCAGCACAGCGACGTCGATGGAGTCATGGTTCTGGCCGACAGACTGATTCGACCGCTGTCCGTCGACCCAGACGCTGGCCAGCGTCGCTCCGGACGACAACGACACCACCGGCTGGCCGTTGGCTGCCGTCCTGATGAGCCTGGCCATGGCGGCATAGTCGCCCGGCCCGGGCGACCCGACGGTCTTCAGGGCGACGCCGGGCGGGATCGTGAGCCCGGCCGCGACGCGGATGACCGCGCTCTGCTGGAGCCACACGGTCTGCCCGGGCCTGGCTGCATCGAGCAGCGCTTGGAGCTGGTCCCCGGTGGCATCGCCAAGCGCGGCCCTGACGTGCGAGGTCGGAATGTCGATCACGGGCGTGTGGGAGTTCCAGCCGTATAGCCCTCCGGTGCACAGGGGCGCGACGAACGCCCCGAATCCCGGCGCGCGGAAGAACGACCGGATGACCTGGTTCCACGTGCGCGCGCCTGACTGAAGCGCCCCCAGGATCCTGGCAAAGCGCCGCGCCCCAGGCTCGGCCTGACGAGCCACCCGCCACAGCACCAGCAGGCGCTCGCCCCACGAGTAGGGACGGTGCATGAACGCGTACGAGGTGAGAAAAGACGTGGCAACACTCCGCAGCGTGGCCAGCCGGCATCCCGCGTCCGCCAGCCAGGCGTCATAAGCGGCGTAGCTCGCCTGGCCGGGCGCGCAGCCCAGCGTCTCGGTGAACAGCTTGGCCAGCCACTGGTCAGGCGCCCGCTCGCTGGGCACGAACGGATCGTTCGGGACGGTCTGTGTCGTGTAGAGCGGGCGTCCACCGAGGCTCGCCCGGGGCACGCCGGCGCTGCACGCGGGCGTGGGGAGCGGTCCCGGGGAGGCGGCCTGAGCCGGGCCGGCAAGCGCCGCCAGCCCGCCAAGCACACCGACGGCGGATGCCAGCAGGAAGGAGCGGCCCGCGACCCTCACCTGATCGGGACCGACACCCCTGGCCCGAGGTTCCCGGCCTGATCTAACGCCCGGACCGCCAGGTAGTGATCCCTGCGCGGTACGTGCACCGTGAACTGCTCGGTGTGGCCCGCGGCAGACGGCTTCGGTGCCCCGAGCTCCACCCGGCCCGGGTGCCACCCCGCCGGCGTGATCGTCGCGGCAGCCGCTCGCACCTGGTAGCGCTTGGCCTTGCCGACCATTCCGTCGCCACCCGGGGCCACAAAGCTCACGCGCACCAACCAGCGGGCCACGCGCTTGGCTGACAGCGAGCCCACGGGCGCCGGCGGCCTGGTATCCAGCCCGTACTGGCCGGTGTTCCACTCATCGTGGCGGTAGTGCCACCAGGAATTGTTGAGCGGCGCACTGCCCGGGACGTTCCAGCGGAAGACGTCGCCCTCACGCGTGGCGTAGACCAGCTGCAGATGCCCCTTCTCCAGCGGGTCACCTACCGCGCCCACGAACCCGGTCCACTGGCCCGTGTACTTGGGGAACCCTGCTGCCTCGGCACCGGACGGCCCCCAGGCGTGGATGAAGTAGTTGTCGTTGGCCTCGATCGCCTCCCGGGTCCCGCCGGACCCGCCTGCGACATCGGCCGTGATGGGCGCGTCGTAGAACGGGAACCCGTCCTGGCGCTGCGGGAACCCGGGCTGCACGTCACCGCTTGCGACGTCCCAGACCTTCTCGTAGACCTGGGGCAGGTTGGCCTGGCCCGCCTGGCCGAGCGCCAGCAGGATCGACTCGAGTCCGGTGCTCGATGCCACGTACTGCGGCGTGCCGCTCCCGGACAGGTCGCCGAGGCCACCCTGGCCCGTCAGCGTCAGCGTGTGGGTGTCGCCGCTGGGCCGGTAGGGCGGATTCGCGCTGCAGGCTGCGCTTGCGCAGTCGGCGCTGAAGGTTGAGAACACCGACCCGTCCGGGTTCAGCGCCTCCACGTTGCCCGTTACGGCGGCCGAGACGATCTTCCAGCCGCCGCCGATCTTGGCGAAGTCCGGTGGCGCCACGCCCTCGCCGACGAAGTCGATCGACTGGTCGTAACAGAAGTCGAGCGCGGGCAGTGCGGCCGGCCAGTGCGGCAGGTACGCGCCGCCCGAATGGTTGTGTCCGTCGGCCCAGATCCCATACAGCCAGGCCTTGGACGCCGGGTTGGAGCCAATTGGCGTCAGACCGAGCCCGGTGTCCTGGGTCGAGGAGCTACTGCCTGAGCAGTCAAAGCTTGAGACGAACACCTGCGGCTTGCCCTTGCCCAGCACGTCCGCCACTCCGACCGAATACATCAGCTTGGGGTCGTGGATGAACTTGGTCGGGTCCACGCCGTCCCGCGCGAAGTCGGCGTGGGGCAGCTTGATCGTCACCGGCCAGCCGGGCACCCTGGTGCCGTCCGGCCGCCAGGCGTAGACCTTGCCGTCCCAGCCCGGGATGATGATGTCCAGCCTGCGGGCGCCCTCCAGCGGGGCCAGGACCGGTGAGGCCCAGGCGCCGCGGAGCGGGCTGCGACTGTGCCCGCCGGCCTGAGGGGTGGGGGAGTCGTACTGCCCCGCGGGCGTCGGCATCATCCGCGGGAAGCCGCGCAGCTGATGGCCAAAGCCGTCCCAGGCATAAACGCGCCCGTTCATGCCCGTCGCCACGACATCCTGCTGACCGTCGTGGGTCAGGTCGCCCACGGCGATCCCGGACAGGGGGTCAAGCTGGTTTCGGAACGCCGCGTTCTGCACGTACGCGGGCGCGAGGAAGTTCTCCGGGGCCCTGGGGTCGAAGCTGCGGATCATGCTCGAGTGCACGGGGAAACCGGGCAGCTCGGTGCCATTCGGACGCAGGGCGTGCACGTCGCCGTCGTAGGTGGAGAAGACGAGGTCCTCCTGGTGGCGGCCCTGAAGGTCCGCGTACGTGGGGGCGCCGCTGATCTCGCTGCCGAACTGCAGGGGCGCTCCCGCCTGGAGGCTCGGATCGTGGCGCACGCCGATCGACCGGCGGTCCTCGCCCTTGAGTCCGTTGGTGTCGACCACGCGCAGGCGGAGGGACACCGTGTACTGCTCGGCTCCGTCGGGCTGGAGCGTGGTGGTGGGGGAGTGGGTGTAGTAGCTCGCGGGGATCTGGTCCAGGTGCAGCGTGCCCAGGGTGCCGCTGGTTTCGTTAGAGGCACTGCCGCTGGAGATGGTGTGGAAGTCCGGGTCGGCGGGATCGGCGCCGACCGCGTACTCCAGCACCCAGTTGACCTTCCCGCCCGAGTTCACCCGTGAGGGCGCGAGCCTGCCGGTCACCTTCAGCGTCTTGGTCGTCTTGGGGTCGACGTACGTGAACCAGTTGGGCGAGTCGATCTCCGCGGTCGGCGGGAGGTGGCCCGCCATGACCATCGCGGTGGCGGCGCCGATGTCAGGCCGCCCGTAGCCGTACTGCGTGGACCAGTTGGTGTGGGTGGCGTTGGTCGCCGAGTTCGGGTTACCCGGCCACTGGTGCTGGGTCTGGGGCGACTGGGTCTGCGGGATGACCGGCGACGCCGTGTCCATCATCACCTGCTTGACCTCGTCAGGCGTCAGGGGGCTGGGAATCACGTGCTGGTCGACGGCGTTCAGGCCCGCCGATTGGACCATGCCGAGCATCGAGGCCATGAACGGCGTGGCTCCCGAGGTGCTCGTGCCGTATCCGGAGAAGATGTTGTGCGTGCCGTAGCTCGTGGTGCTGGAGCGGGCCCGGAACCAGGTGGTGGCGTTTGGCTGCAGGCCGGTGCCGTTCTGGTCAAAGGCCAGCGAGTTCCCCGGTATGACGTGGTTGAGCAGCATCCCGTCGGTGTGGTCCATCGAGTCGAAGTCGTTGGAGTCCAGGGCCAGGGACACGCCGTGGTTGTAGGCGTAGTCGACCGCCTCCTGGTTGAACGAGCTCTGGGCGTATGAGACGACGACCGAGCTGATCGTGGTCGCGCCCAGGTCGGTGGCGTACAGGATCGCGGCGCCCCAGTGGTCGGGGCGGCCGAGACACTCGGCGCCCTGCTTGACAGGGACGATGCTGCACCCGCGGCACTCGCCGACCCCCGCGTAGCCGTTGTCGGCCTCGCCGCCCACGTCGCCGATCAGGCCCGGGGCATGGCCATACGTCGTCTCCTCGGTCTGGGGGTCGTTGGTGTTGCGGTCGAAGTTCCAGCCTGAGACGTCGCCCGGGTAGCCGTTGTGGTCGTTGTCGAAGCGCCCGCCCGCTGGACACCCGGCCTGCCCGATCAAATGGTGGGTGATCTGGCAGTGCCCGAAGACGGCGATCAGATCCTCAGGGGACAGGTAGGGGGTCGGATGGTTGGCCACCTTTACCGTGTCCAGGTAGGAGTGCTGGCCGTTCGCAAGACAGGACCAGGTGACGCCCTCCTGATGGTTGGCGAACGGGGCCGTGCCGCTGGGGCAGCTGGGATTGACGCGCGGATCCTGGGCGTAGTCCCGGACGTCGAAGTGGCCGTCGCCGTTGAGGTCGTACTTGCCGTGGGACTGGCCGCCCGAGTCCTGGGGGTAGGGGAGCTCGCCCTTGTTGATGTAGATGTTGTCCAGCGCGTCCTTGAGCCCGTCGGAGTTGTAATTGACGCCGCCCTCGATGTAGGCGACCAGGACGTCAGGCCGGCCGACATTGCCCTGCCCCCAGGCGCCGGTCATGTCCACTCCGGCGGCGTGCTGCGGGTCGGCGGCTGCCGGTGCCCAGCAGGGCAGCCCGCCGTCAGGCCGGGGTTGCCCGGAGCAGTCGTAGCTGAGGGCGCCATACAGGTTCCACTGCTCGTCGTTGTTGCAGCCGGACGCGATGTCAGCGGCGGTGGTCTGCTGCTCGCAGGGGTTGAAGTCCGGATCGGTGGGCGTGGCCTGGCTGGCGACAGCCTGGGTCGAGCCAGCCGTCAAGATCACCATCGCGGCCAGCGTGAGCAGCGCGGCGATGACCCGCGCCAGCGACCTGCGACCCGACGATTCTCCTCCCACCATTTGGCCTCCCGTTCGATCCTGACGCATGCGAGCTCCCGAGCGGCGCACGGGTGCCGGGGAATACAACGTGTGAAAGGCCGGTAGCTGTCAGCGCCTACGGCGCCAACGACTCGTACACCGCCCGTATCAATCCCCGGTTACGCGGGTTCTGCCAGCGCGGACCCTCGCCCTGGTTGGGCGTGTAGGCGAAGGTGATGCCGGCATCCGGATCGGCGAAGCCGAGCGATCCGCCGGCGCCGAAGTGGCCAAAGCCGCGCTGCCCGGGGCCCAGCGGCCGCTCGGGCTGGGTGAGCTGGAAGCCCAGGCCGAACCGGGAGGGGCGGTGGAGCACCTGATCCGCGCCGTAGGAGACCTCGGTTGTCGCCTCGGTGATCGTCTGCGGCCGCAGGAGGTAGTCCAGCGCCGCGTAGATCCGAGCCACGGCGCGCGCTGTGGCGTGGCCGTTGGTGGAGGGCATCTCGGCCGCCCGCCAGGCGCGCGTGTTGACGGTCCCGATGCCCGAGACGCCCGGCGGGTTGAAATAGGCGCGGCGCACCATCAGGGGTGCTGCGGACGCAAGTTCGGGCGGCGCCTCAGGAAACACGAACTCGGCCACTCGCTCGTCCTCGCTCTCCGGGAGTCCGAACCAGAAATCGACCCCAAGGGGCTCGGCCACCCGACGGTGGAAGAACCGCCCGACCGTCTCGCCGCTGAGGCGCCGCACCAGTTCCCCCACGAGAAACCCGTACGTGTTGGTGTGGTAGCCGTGGGCGGTCCCGGGCTCCCACCACGGCGCCTCAGCGGCCAGAGCGGAGGTCATCAGCTCCCAGTCGTACATGGCCAGCTCCGGAAGCTCGCGCCGCACGGCCGGCAGCCCGGCTCGGTGCCCCAACAGCATCCGCACTGTCACCGAGGCCTTGCCCTGCGCGGCGAACGCGGGCCAGTACTCGGCCACGGGCGCGTCCAGATCGACCGCCCCCTCCTGCACCAGCATCAGCAGGCATAGGACGGCCATCGGCTTGCCCACGGAGAACACGTCGACCAGCGTGTCCTCGTGCCACGGTCGGGTCCGCGCCCGGTCCATCCACCCGGCCCACAGATCGACCACGGACTGGCCATCCAGCATCACGGCCACGGCGGCCCCAATCTCTCCGTGGGAGCGGAAGTTCTCGGTCAGAGCTTCGCGCACAGGCTCGAAGCGCCGATCGCACTGACCGTGGATCACGCGGGGAGCGTAGGCCCTACGTGCCCCGGCAGAACCGGTGCGACCGCACCCAGGCGCTGTGGACACCGGGGGCCAGCCGGTATCCCGATGGCAGCACGGGGCGCTTCTGCGGCATCACGACCCGGCAATCCGGCCTATTCCGAACCGGCAAACGGAGCTGGACGTGGCTCACTCCGATGCTGAAGCTGCCGTTCGATGGTCGGGCATAGGGCGGGTCCTCACCGAGCAGCTCCAGCTTGGGTACGTGCCCGGGGGCAAAGCGCCAGCCGTTGGCGTTGAGCTGCCAGACATACCTGCCGCTGCCCGTGGGCCGGAAGAGCCCACGCGCGACGAGCGTCTGGCTTGTCCCATCCGGGGCCACGTCCCAGAGCCGGCCGGCGATCTGCGCCGCGCCTGGGGAGCCGGCGACCGTCAGCGAGGCGCTGATCGTGGGTGCTCCCATGAGGGTGTATCCGGTCTTTGGAGCCGGTCGAAGACTGAATGCGGCCGTGCCCGGCTCCAGGGCGGCCGAGGTTGTGGCGCAGTCATCCCCGCCGCCCGTCAGCGGGTCGATGGCCGCGCCGACGGCGGGATTCCCAGGGACGGACTGGACCGTCTGAGACCCGGTGAAGGTCCTTCGCACCTCGCCGTGGGCGAGTTGGGCGAACGTCGCCGCGCGGAATGGACCGGCCGAGGGGCGCGAGTGCGGGCACGTCTGGGTCATCGTGGTCACGCCCTGGCGAGGGCGACGCCCGCGGCCGCGCAGGTAATGGTCAAACCAGCGGTAGATCGCCCCCAGCAGGCGGGTGCGATCGGCGGTCCGGTTGGCGCCCCGCTGGTGGCCGAAATCGAAGTACCACAGCGACAGCGGCGCGTGGGGGTGGAGCGTCCGCAGGCGGTTGGCGAAACGCAGCGATTCGGCGATCGGGAACAGGTCATCGGTGAAGCCGCTGCCCACCAGGAGCGGCGCCGGAGCCTCGCTGTCGTCGATGTAGTAGGCCGAGCGGTAGTCGTTGAGCTGCGTCACGACATCTGCGACGGTGGGGTCGATGTAGGGCTCCCCGACGGTCGAGCGCCCGAGCCATGTCGTCACATCGGCGTTGGGGTCGGTCAGGGGCGGGGCGAACCAGCCGATCGGTCGGCCGGGAACCTGCGGCTGCCCGATGGGCTGGCCGGGTCCCGTGCTCACGACGCCCGAGGCATACACGCCGCCGGTGAATGTCACCTTCTGAACTCCGATCGGCGTGGAATCCACCTTCGGCGGAGTGACCGCGTAGCTCAGCGTGCGGCCATTCGGCGCCGCCGCGTACACCAGGTCGGTCCAGGGGATGATCGGGGCCGCGGCCGCCACGTGCAACGGGGTGCCATGGGGGCTTCGCCAGGGGGCAACGGTCCCGTCCGGGAGCATCACCCGGTTGCGCAGGGCAGCCACGTCGAACGTCTGCCCACCGCCGTAGGAATCCCCGGTGACCCCGATCCGCGCCGGGTTGGCGATCCGCTGATCGACCAGCCTGCCGATCAGGTACTGCGCATCCCGGACCTCGTAGCGGGCATCGGCCAGATGGATGTAGCCGTGCGCGCAGCCGTGGGCGCTTGCCAGCCGTGACTCGGGCGTGCCGCACGAGCCCCAGAACCCGCGGGCGGTGTACGTGAGGACGGCGTACCCGCGACGCGCCCAGTCGTAGGCGTCTCCCGTGTAGGCGTGCGAGCTGGGGTCCAGGTACTCGTACTTGCTGTTGCCGAAGCCGTTGAGCTCGGTCACGAGGGGGAGCCCGTGAGCTCCCCGGCGCGGCAGGGTGACCGTGGTGTCAAGGGGCAGCCCGTCCCACGACTTGGCCAGCCCGGAGCACTGGTAGACCCCGAGCTGGGATCGGCAACTTCCGAGCCGCAATGGCGAGGCGCCCGCGGCGCTTGCCGCCATCAGCAGGCAGCCGAAAACGATCGCGATCTCCCATGACAGCAGTCTGCCCGCCCGCATCGGCGGCAAGGATACGGATCGGATTCCGGCCGAGCGCCGGCTCCTCAAATGCTCAGTCGATGACGAGCCCAACCGTCACACGACTGACATGCCCGTGGCGGAGCAGGAACTCCGTCACGCGATGACCGGCTTTGAAGCTCCCCACATGGCAGCTGCGCGTGCCGCCCGTGGTTTGGCACTTCACGTGGGGGACCCCGTGCTTGACCTCCGTCTCGGTGGAGCCCACACCGACGCCACTGGCGGTCCGGTCGGTCTGGCCGCTGACGGACACCGCAGAGACCTCGGTGTTGCCCTGGAAGGTGACGGTGATACCGCCCTTGTAGCGGTATTGAGTGAAGGCCCCGAAGGGATTGGTGCCGCGCTTGACCGTGTCGGGCCGGCCCAGTGCGGCTTTCACCTGCGGCTTGGTCATGTTGAGGGTCACGCCCGAGATTCCACGCTGGACCTGGATGATGGCCTGGGCCATCGAGGCGGACGTCAGGACCCAAACCACGGCCATCAGCACTGCCACTGCCCCTCTGTGAGTGACCTTCACGTGTGCTCCTTTTTCCGGAATCGCTGTCCGGGGCGATTCTAGGGGCGGGAGCTGGAGACAGCCTGCTCGGTGTGAAACGCCGCCGCTGGAGCCGCGCCTGCCTCGAACCGGTAGTCGTTCAGGTCGAACCGCGCGCTGCGCCAGATGGTCTCCAGGCTGGGGCTGGCCCGGAACGGGACGTCGCCGTGGCGGTCGAAGTAGTAGCTGTTGGCGGTGGCGCACGCGCCCCGGAAGAAGATCTGGTTGTGCCGCCGGCCCAGCATCTGCTTCCAGTAGCGGTCGTTGGCCTCGGCGGTCACCTCCACGCGGGTTGAGCCGATCTCCCGGGCTCGCTTCAGGCAGCGATTGATGTGGCGCATCTGGGTCTCGATCAGCAGGAAGAACGAGGCCCCGTTGAACCCGTAGGGGCCGATGATGTGAAAGAAGTTGGGAAAGCCCGGCACGCTGACGCCCTCGTAGGCCTGCATCCGGTTCTCATCCCACCAGGCATCGAGCTCCACTCCGCCCACGCCGTTGATGGGGAAGATCGCCTCCAGGATCCTGAAGCCGGTGGCGAGCACGAGCACGTCGAGCTCGTGCTCCTGATCGGTCGTCCGAATGCCGCCCGCCGTCACGCGATCGATCGCCGCGGTCTCCAGCTCCACGTTCGGGCGGTTGAACGTGGCCAGGTACTCGTTGTGAAAGCTCGGGCGCTTGCACCCGAGCCCGTAGCGCGGCGTCAGCTTGTCGCGGACCACGGGATCCGCCACCGAGCGGCGGAGGTGGTTGAGCGCCAGCCGCTCGCTCGTCTTGGCGATCGGCAGCACGCCGGCGTAGTGGGCGGCCAGGGGGAACGTCACCTCGACGTAGGCCTGCGCCGCCGCGCGGAGCGCCCACCTTACGCCCGGCACGCGCCGCAGCACGGTGCGCAGCGCGCTCGGCAGCGGCCCGTCGGGCTTGGGCAGGCACCAGATCGGCGTGCGCTGGAACACCGTGAGCTCGCCGACCGCGGGCGCGATCGACGGAATGAGCTGGACGGCGGACGCGCCCGTGCCGACGACCGCCACGCGCTTGCCCTCGA
>JBJMLC010000103.1:0-24569 GCA_045805485.1 Solirubrobacteraceae bacterium
GCGTGCTGGAGTTGGTCGGTGGGCTGCTGTTGATCGCTGGGATCCTGACCAGGCCCGCGGCCTTGGCCCTCGCCAGCGACATGGTCGGCGCCATCGTCGTTTCCGGAATCGGGAAGGGTGAGCTCGTCAGCCTCACGCTTGCTCCGGCAGAGTTAGTGGTCATGCTTGTCCTGCTGTGGACGGGCTCCGGTGCCTTGGCAGTGCGACCGAGCTCGCGGATCGGCTCGTCGGAGCAAGGACGGCTCGCGCTCTTCAAATAGCGCCAAGGCCCAAAACGACAGTCGGACGACACAGGTCGCTGTCGCACCTGCGCGTTCACCCGCGCTCCGAACCGCTTGTCAGCGGGGAATGTGTGCGAAGAAGATGTCGCTGGGTCCGTGGTGAGTGCGGGACCGGGCGCGCGTGAACGCGGCGTCGAAACCACCTGGCGCAGGGGTGAGCCCTTGGTATTCGCCGAGGAAGTGACCCGACGGGCCGCTGCCGCGCGAGGCGACCGGCGCGGTGAGCGCGTCAAACGGCCGCCCAAGGCGGAGCTGCTGCCATGCTCGTCCGTGGTCTCGGGAGATGGCGAACCAGTACGCGGTTGTCAGTCTGTGGTCGTGACGTCGGTCGTCGCGGAAGTCGTAGAAGCTCAATCCGAGGACACCGTTGGGGCGTGCAGCGATCGTTGGTGTGAAATGCTGGGTCGGGCCGGTCACAACGGCTCGCGGTCGAGTGAAGTTGCGAGCGCCGTCGGTTGACCGGGTGAGCAGGATCGGACCGTGGTGCGCGTCACGAATGTCGCCGTACGCGATGTACACGACGCCTGCTCCATCTACGGCGATCGAAGGGCCTCCCGGCACCGTCCGCACCGTCTGATGGCTGTCGGGATCGAACGGCTCTCGGTTGCGCACGGTTCCGATCAATCGCGGTTCCGACCACGTCCGGCCGCGGTCCGCGGAGCGTGTGACGAGAATCTCGTTCGTGTTATCCGGCAGGGGCCCGACCTCGAAGGTCGCGACCAAGGCCCTGCGACGGAGCGGGACGATCTGGCTGCCCCAGGCAAACGCTGAGCCAAGGCTCGAAGGAATGGTGTAGATGGCGCTCGGGCTGCTCCAGCCACGCCCGGCGTCGGTTGTCTTCGCGAACATCACGCTTGAGGACGTCAGCGTGCTCTCAAACCACGTCGCGTATGCCACGCCTGGCCGACGAGGGTCGGCGATCACCGCCGGCTTGTCGGCCTCCGTCGCAGCAGTCGGCGAGTCCGACGCCAGCACCACTGGCGCTGACCAGTGACTGCCGCCGTCCCGGGAGACGCTCGTTCGGACCCCGATCGCCGACCCGAACCGCCTCTGCAGCTCCGGTGGACGGCGAACGTACGTATTCTGGATCTCATAGGCGGTCCCGTCCGGGCCGAACGACACCCACGGGTCGCTCGCGGCATCAAGCGGCCCGCCACTGCAGCGCGTGGTGCCAGGGATCAGCACGAGTCGCCACGTCCGGCCGCCATCACGGGAGACACGAAGCACGTTAGCCACGGCACCGCCCACATTGCCGGGGCGGCGATCCTGCTGATGAAAAACGAGGATGTTGCGCGGGTTGGCGGGATTGACCGAGATCTGCGGTTCGCCTGCCGCACCGGCAATCGCGCGGTAGCGATACCCGCATTCATGGGGGAATGGGGAGCCGCTTGAGATTGCCTTGACCCTCAACATTGGTGCTGCGGCGCTTGCCGCGGGCGCGACAACGGCGAGCACGGCGAGGTACAGCATCGCCGCTGCTCCCGCGTGAACGCATGCGCGGCGGACGCTCACGCGACCTTCCAGACACCCCAAGAACGGCCAAAACGGACCCAAGCCGCAGACCTAAGCCGAACCCCCATCACAGTGCCGGTGAGCATAAACCCACCCCAAGCGACCTTGTGCGCAGGCACGCAAGGGCTGCGCCTCGCTGCGCAACTTTTCGCCGCTGGGCTCGTTGAAGGGTGCCGTGAGACCATTGACGCGGACCGGCAGAGGGAACTTCCTGACGGCGGCGCTGGTGCTGTCGGCCCTGTTGGTGTGTTCTTCCGGCGACGGCGCGGCGGCGAGCTCGCGCCGGCTGACCGCGGTTCAGCGGCACTATCTCTCCCTTGCGGAGCATGGGGTCAAGCGCGCGGCCATCTGGAGGAACACGAGCCGCCACTGGTACAACAAGTACCTCCACGATCGGCGCCAGTTTCCCCTGGCTCCGATCTGGGACGTGTATCCCCTCTGGGAGTCGGTAATCGACATCGCCCTGGCCGATCCCAGCCGATCTCACCGCCAGGCGGTGGTCCGGTTTGCCAATTTCGCGGAGTCCTACTGGGACCCGAAGCTCAAACCCGGCCCCGCCTACCTCCCCTACCCGGTCATCGGCCGGGCCCATGCACACGGAAAAGCCTATTTCGACGATAACGGCTGGTGGGGTCTGGCCTTCCTGGATGCTTACACAGCGGTCGGCAAGCGGCGCTATCTCCGCGACGCCGAGAAGGCGTTCAAATTCATCGCCCGCTTCGGCTGGGTCCAGCACGGAGGAGGGGTCTGGTGGAACAACGAGCACCCCTGGCGCTCAGGCGACGCCGTGGCTGAAACCGCTGACCTTTCGGCACGTCTCTACCAGGTCACGAAGAAGCGCCTCTACCTGAGCTGGGCGATCAAGCTGATCACATGGGCCAACCACAACATCCTCAAGTGGGACGGGAGTTACTCCCGCGCGATCGCCCACGAGGCGACCACGTCCCATGCCGGGGAGGGCTCGATGCTTTCAGTCCTGACCGCATTGTGCGACGCTCACGTCGCGGTACCGCCAGCGGTGTACGCCGGCCTGCCGCAGAACTCATTCACTCCTCAGGGCACCATGGACAAGCTTCCCTACCACCCGGACTCCTGGTGCAACTGGGCCGAGGCCCTGGCTGTCAAGACCGATCTTGGTGTTCCCTCCAAGGAGTACAAGCACGTGGACGCGATGGTTCCGCTTAACGACAACCCCCAGACCGATGCGGTCTACGTCCGGGGCCTGCTTGACCTTTACCGCCACGACCACAACCACTGGTGGTACGACACCGCTGTGAACAGCGCGACGAGGATCCTGCAGCACTCCCGCGACCGCCGCGGCCTCTACCTCCGCTCCTGGAGCGGAGGCCACAAGATGCGTGACACCGACCCGGACATGCTCCGGACCCACGCGGCGAGCGTGAGCGTCTTCGCGATGCTGGCGCTGGTGCGGCAGTTCGGGACCTAGGACCGGTGCCCCCACTGGCTTGTCAGGCCATGGGGCTTCCGTGAGAGGTCGGGGACATGGACGACGACGCGATCATGCGCGTCGGCCCAGGGCGAGACGGCCGCCTCCTCGAAGTCGGGATCGCCGGTATCGAAACCGAGGAACCCGTGATCTTCCACGCGATGGAGTGCCGTGACCGATTCCACCCCTACCTCCGATGACTGGACAGCAGATGCCCCACCGATGAAGACATCCAACGGCTGCGGAAGCTCGCCGAGGACTTCGACCCAGCTACAACCCCCGGCCGCGACGCGGGGGACCTCCGAGCGATCGCCGAAACCGTAGACGGCATTCACGCCGGCGAGGCGAAGCTTCGAGAGCTGGTCGAGCTGGCCCGCGGTCGCGGTCGCTCTTGGGGCGAGATCGCCATCGCGCTCGGAGTGTCACGCCAGGCTGCGCACGAGCGCTTCGCACACAAGATCCACGCCTAGCCACGCCCCTCCACCCTAACCAGGAGGCGGCCAGACAGACCGGTGGGACCGCGTTTGGACCGATCGGGATTCAGCAGGCGGTGCTAGGCCGCAGGGGTCGCTCAATCTTTCTCGGAGTCGAGGATGCTGTCTAGCTCTCTTGCCCCGGCTGCATCGGCGTCGGACTTTTCATACTCGGCCTGGATCTGGAGTAGTCGGCCCTCGTGGACAGAGTTCCAGTGGTCGTTTAGCGCCTGCGCCAAGCTCCGAAGTTCGGTCGCCGTTTCGCTGGCTTGAACAAGGGCGGCGTGCGAATCGGCATCCTCAAACCTCTGCTCGTGTGAAACCTCGGTCCTTATACGCCCATCGTCGGCAAGCAGGCGGGCGACCAGGAACACACGAACGCTGCCCCCATCGACAACGGTGTCCACGGTGTATCCGAGCTCACCTCGTGCCGCGTATCTCATCGCGTCCTCAAGGGCGTTCGCATAGGCCATGTAATGAGCTGAATCAACATGGTCGAAACGTTTGATCGCCAGCAACTCGACAGGGGTGTACGTGAACGAGCCGAACCGATGTCCCTCACGGAGGTCGCGGCTCAGCGAGATCTCGACCTGCCCACGCACCTGGCGGCCACGCACCACGAAGCACTCCTCGCCCTCGGCGGGGCAGACAAGGAACGGAAGGAATGGATCAAACGCCACAGCAGTGCCCAGAGACTCCCCGGCAGCAACCGAGACTAACGCCAGCCGACCTGCCGCGCCACCGGCTTCAACGTGCCTCCCGCAACGATCGAATCGGAGCACGCGGCCGTCGGGCGCGCCGGACTGCTCCTCTGCAACGAAAGGAGAACGGCGACCCCGGCGGAAGCGACCGCTTCGTTCGGGTGGACCAGGTCGCCCCGGATCCCGCGCAAGGGAGGGCAGACGACCCCGGGCACCGGGATGCACGCCTGGAGCCGGGAGCAGGGCCCGCATAGCTCGGTGCTCGGCCGCCAGCACGCGGGACCTGCAACATCGCGCGGCGAGAGAGCCAGGCCCGATTTGCAAGAACGGGCCCTGGACCGAGGGCTTCTGGCTGTCTTGGGGTTGGAGGAGACCTGGCCTCGGCCGCTACGCCACCACGTACGACTTGACTTGACCTGGCCCGGGGTGGGATGTTCCGGTGTAAGTTAGGGGCTGGTGCTGATGCGGAACACGTGGCCGTCGGGGTGGCGGACGTGGAACTCGCGGACGCCCCATGGCTCGTCGGTTGGGGGGTGTGTGATGTCGAGGCCTTCGCTAACGCAGCGTTGATGGATGGTGTCGACGTCGTCGACCCAGATCGACATCCACACGCCTTTGTCGGAGGTCTCGTCGCCGGCGCGGCCGAACGTCGAGTGGTTGGCGCCTCTGCCGCGGCTGCCTTGGCCGTCGCGGCACAGGAAAATCTCGCAGCCGCCGGTCTCGACAGCACCGAAGCCCGGGGCGTCGTCGGAGGGGTCCGCTTTCCACTCGAATCCCTTGTCCCAGCCGAGCTTCTCGAACCACTCGAAGCTTGCGTGAATGTCCGTGACGTTGAGGATCGGGACGACCCGTTCGACCCGCCCGACCCGCGTTGCGCGACTGACCGGCGCGTCGCTGGCGTTCTCGCCGTGACTCGCCGGGCTCGACGGCGGTGAGCTGCGCGCGAACGCGAGCGCGTCATCGCGGGTCTTGAACTCGTCGATCCGCACGATGACGCCCTCGTCGATCGTGAACACGTCGAAGATCCCGCCCTCGAGGATCTCGCCGAAGAACTCGGTGACGCCCGGCAGCTGCACGCCGAGCAGCACGTGATGATCATCGACGGCGGCGACCTCGATGCCGGTGGCTCGCTCACGCACCGGGCCGCCGGCGGTGATGTTGTCTAGCACCGCGGTGCGGCTGGGGCAGACGAGATCTCGGCGCAGACCCTGCCAGACAATGTCTGGGGCGAGCCGGTCAGCGATCCGGTCGGGATCGCGGCGGCGGAGCGCATCGAGCCAGCCGAAGAGGATCAGGTCGAGGTTCTGGGCGGACTGGGTCATGGCGTGTTCTTGACGATCTCCCCGACAGGTTAGTTTCGAATCCCGCGAATCTGAAACGTCGCGAGTGGCCAGCGTTTGTGCAGGCGGTTGGCAAGCTCGGGCGCTTCGTGCAGGAGCATCGCGGCGGGCTGATCGCGGACCGCTTCGGCGCCGGCACCGCAGTCGGCCCAACGCGGCTACCTGGATCGTCTGCGTGACGAGTGGCGCGCGTAGCGCTGGACGCAGACATCGTGATCGCGTTCCTCGACATGTGATCAGTGTGGTCGAAGTCTTGTGTTAGCGCCCGGGTTCCTGTGGGAACAAGTTCTGGTGAGATGACGAACAAACATCCGCTTGAACGCCTCACGCCCGAGCAGGTCGAGGAGATCGGTCGTGAGTTTCGCCAGTTGCATGACGAGGTCTTCGACAGTCTGGGCGAGCGGGACGCCGAGTACATCCGCGGCCTGATCGGGCTGCATCGCAAGCTCGCACTCGGGGGCCGGGTCCTCTAGCTGCCCTCGCTGTTCCCGCCGGCGTGGCTGGCGGGCACGATCGTGCTCTCGCTGTCCAAGATCCTGGAGAACATGGAGATCGGCCACAACGTCATGCACGGCCAGTGGGATTGGATGAACGACCCAGTAATCAACTCGAGCGTGTGGGACTGGGACACGGCCTCGACGAAGGAGGCATGGAAGCACTCCCACAACTACATTCACCACACCTACACGAACGTGCTGGGTATGGATCGCGATCTCGGCTACGAGATCATGCGGGTCGATCCCGAGCAGGAGTGGCACCCGATCTATCTCTTGCAGCCGCTCTACAACCTGCTCCTGATGGCGTTCTTCGAGTGGGGCGTCGCGCTACATGACGTGGACTTCACCGCCGTTCGCGCCGGCCAGAAATCCTGGCTGGACGTGGCGAAGGACTTCCGCGGAATTCTCGGAAAGGCCCGGCGGCAGATCGTCAAGGACTACATCGCCTGGCCGCTGCTGAGCGGCCCCTCGTTCCTCAGCACCCTCGCGGCCAACTACACGGCGAACATCGTCCGCAATGTCTGGTCCTACGCGATCATCTTCTGCGGGCACTTCCCCGACCAGACCTACACCTTCACGCCCGAGCAGTACGAGAGTGAGAGCGATGGCGGCAGACACCTGCGCCAGCTCCTCGGCGCGGCGAACATCGACGGTAGCCCGCTGTTTCACGTGATCAGCGGCAACCTTGGCTATCAGGTCGAGCACCACCTATACCCGGACATGCCGAGCACCCGCTATGCCGAGATCGCGCCGCGGGTGCGGGAGATTTGCCAACGCTACGACTTGCCTTACAACAGCGGGCCGTTCCTCAAGCAGCTAGCTATGGTGCAGCGCACGATCCTGCGTCTGGCGTTCCCCGGCGGGAGGCGGCGTCCAAAGCCCGACGCCTACCACGGACCGACCTTCCGAACCTCCGGCGAACGACACGTCGCGGAGCTAGCGCGCACCGCATCAAGGTAACCGGAGCGCCCCTCGATCAACCGGGCGCTCGATCTCGCGCCCGCGAGCGACGTCGTCCTCGCACCGGTCACGCCTGACGCGAAACTGCCCTATCTTCCAATCGGAAGCACTCCTCAGGGCAATGGACGTTGGCTACTGGGGGACAGGTGCCCGGATCAGGCTGCCGCGAAGTCGTCTATGGCGCCGGTATTGGATGCTGGGTCCTGCTCCCGGAGCCATTCGAGAAGGCGTTCGTATACGTCGGGGTGGTTCAGCAGCGCGAGGTGGTGGGCGGGGCTGACGTGATGGCCGTATTCGGCTTGGAATGGGATGCGTCGGGCGCGGCCTTGTCCGGTGGCGCTGGGGACAAGCACGAGTATGTCGCCGAGCAGGCGTGCCAGGGGATGGTGTGGACTTCGGGTAATCGTGGCGGACACGAAACAATGTGTTGCCCCCGTCAGTAGCGGGACCTCTTTGCACGCCGCCGCGCGCAGCGCGTTCGGGTCGCGACCGCGCCAGTCCTCATCGACAAGCGAGCCGTGGCGAAGGTCGCGGATGCCGGAAGAGCGTCGGCGCAGGAAAGCGCCGAGCATCCGCGTCTCCGGCAGGGCATAAAGCGCCTCGGCGGCGAGGTGAGCCCCCTGTTCGAGCGGCGCGCCTAGGTGTGGTGTGCCCAGTGAGATCACGTGCCGGACAGACTTCGTCCAGGAGTGCCCGCCCTCCGAGCCCTGGCAGCAGGCGCTGCGGGCTATCAGACCACCCATCGAGTGGCCCACGAGCGCGATCTCCCGCACCTGCACCGGCCACGCCGCCACCAACTCCTCGAGGAGTGATGCCACGGAGCGTCCGTTCTCAGAGACGTGCAGTCCGGTGTTATACCGGAGATATATGGGGGTCAAGCCCGCCTCTGCCGCCAGACGAGCCCCGTAGCTGTCGCCCGGATACGCGCCACCCCAGTCCCAGTAGAACTCGTTCCCCATCAGGCCATGCAGGAATACAACGAGCCGGGAGGTCGCATCGGGGAACGCCGACGCCATCGAGACCGAATCCAGCACCAGCGCCTTACCATGCACGCGCACGGAGACAGGCTGGTGCAGGTCGCTCCCAGAGCGCTCGAGTTGATCGCCGATCAGGCCGTTCAGCGCGGCGAGGAGAGCGCTACCGCCGCGGGTGGCAGAGAGGACGACCTCCTCACCGATCCCACGCCGCGCCATAGCCCTATCAACGGACTTCCCTAAGGCCGATGCGCCCGTGCCGATCATGTCGTAGGCCCGGCGCGCAGCCGCGTCGTGGATGATCTGCACCGGACGGCTCGCAACCCCCACCTTCCGGAACGCCCGCTCGGCGATCCCCAGGTGCATGTCCCGAAGGCCGCCCGGGAACCGCGCCAGATCCTCAAATGCCAGCGCGCTCAGCGCTCGCAGCTCATTCGGTCTGCGCCCGCGCGACCACCGCCCCTCGCCTGCACTGGCCTCCATCGAATCGGTGCCGACCACAGGAACTCCCTTCAACGGGTTGACTCGACCCGGCGCGAGCCTACTCTCCCACCCGGCGGTTGTCACCCACCGCCGCATCGGCACATGACCAATCCATCGCCAGTGCGCCACGAAGTCGACGCCGGGCCACCCATCGAACAACCTCCCCAAACAAAAACCCCGCCTGTGGGGAACTTTTCAGCAGTGGGCCGTGAAGGACTCGAACCTTCAACCTTGGGATTAAGAGTCCCCTGCTCTACCAGTTGAGCTAACGGCCCTTGGCGGCGATGTTAGCCATCGCTGGACTGCGCCGACGGTGCGCTCGCGAGGCGGCTCCGCCGCGCGGACGGGCGCGACGCGCCACGCGCTGCCGCCTACCTCTCGCAGTTCTGGATGACGATCTGCTGGGCCCTTGACTTCGAGGCCTTGGCGGCCGCGAAGGAGGTCTTGATTGGGGTGCGCTGGCTCTTGGGGAGCAGTCCGAGGACCTTGGCCGCGGCCAGATCTCCCTTGCGGGTCTGGCCGGCCGCGTATGCCGTGACGGCCAGGCATTCGTACGCCGTCGTGTTGTTCGACACCGCGGTGGTGACCGCTTCCCAGGCTCTGGCGGCACCGCCGTAGTCATTCAGGCTGCCGTATGCCCGGGCAGCCAGGATCGCGGTCAGAGCGTTGGGCGACTTGGCCAGCGCCAGGTAACGCTCCCAGGCCTGCGTGAGCTGTTTGAGCTCTGACTTGCCGTGGTCTGTGAAGGTCCCGGTGCTGACGTTGAAGCCCGTGCCGTCCGTGGTGGCCGCGGTCCAGCGAGCCTGTACGAGACTGGCCCAGGCTGCCGGGTTGCTGGGGTCGGTTTTGACCGCCTTCTCCGCCTTGCGTTCAGCATTGCTCACCACCTGCTGTTGGTTGCCCCCGCCGCCGTTGAACGCGTTCAGAAGCCCGCCGCCGCCGATTCCCGTGCCGACGCCAAATAGGATCAGGCCGCCCCCGATCAGGATCGCCAGCCCCAGATAAACCGCCCTGACGGTGGTGCGACGGCCTCGGCTACGTAGATCGAACAACATCGACTAGCTCCCCAGGTTGTCGCCGGCGGGCTCGCTGAACTCGGCTGCAGCTCGAGCGGCCGCGCGACGGTCGACGATCTTGAGCAACAGAATGCTAGCCAGGTAGAGGAGGATCAAGGGGAGCGTCTCGAGTGCCGTGGTGACGGGGTCGGCTCCCGGCATGGCGGCGGCGATCACCGCGATGATGACCGTAGCGTAGCGCCACTGACGGATCAGGGTCTGGGAATTCAGGACCCCCATCTGCTGGAGCGCAAGGAGTCCCAGGGGTAACTGGAAAGCCAGGCCTATCCCCAGCATCGTGAAGATCTCAAACGTGTAGTAGGACTTGGCCTGCACCAGGATGTCGAAGCGCTCGCTGTTGTACCCCTGGAGGAAGTGGACCGCGGGTGGCAGCACAATCAGGTAGGCGAACACGACCCCCGTCATGAAGAGGAGCGGAGCCACGGCCATCACCGGAAGGGCCACGCGACGTTCCTTGGGCGTGAGCGCCGGGATCACAAAGGCGTACCCCTCATAGATGATCACCGGAAGCGCGAACAGGAGCGCGAAGTAGGCCGCCACGGTGAGCGTGGTCGTGAACGGCTCGCCGACCCCGATCGTGATTGGCTTCTCCTGAGGGGGGACGGTGTTGGGTAGCGCAGCCGCCGCCTGGCTCGCCCCCTCGGCGATCTGGTTTGCCGCGGCGCGCTCCGCCGGCGTCAGGCGAGCCGAGGAGGCCAATGCCTGAGCCCCGTGCTCGATCTTCTTCAGCCCCTTGCGCTCCCTCACGGCGCGATTGGGCACCGAGCCGAGGCCCTTTTGATTGGACACGCTCAGCTCATGCGGCAGGGCCCGGTTCAACACGTCCAGCAGGGCGTGGTTCTGCCAGAAGCAGATGCCGAAGGCCACCACCAGAACTCCGAGGCACACGAAGAGCCGCGAGCGGAGCTCGTCGAGGTGGTCCACGATGCTCAGCCGGTCCTCGTGACCGATGGGCCGAACCCCCCTCATCGCTCGCTCGGCTCCCCAGCCCGGGCCGCTAGGAGCCGTGCTCTGAGGACGCGACCTTGGCGGACTGTGGTTCGGCGGCGGGGGCGGCCGTGGCCTGGGCTGGCTCGGACGGGGCGCTCGACGCCGACGTGGTCTCGGATGCGCTCGCTTCGGTCAGCGCGGGACGCTCGTCCTCGTCGTCATCGTCAGACGAGTGTCCGGTGATCGAGTCCTTGAACTCTCTCATCCCCTGACCGAGCGATTTGCCGAGTGCCGGCAGGCGCTTGGGCCCAAAGAAGAGGAGGACGACTAACAGCACGATAAGGGCGTCCAACCACGGTTTTGCGAAAAGCATGGCTCAGATCCTCCAAGCTGGAGTGAAGAACAAGATTAGCGCCCTGTTAACCGCAGACCAGCCTGCGAGGAAATTCCGCAAAAAGGCACTCAAGCTCTGTGCGGAGGCCGCCGATAAGCCCAGTGAAATCGGAGGCCCGATGGAAGACCGCTCAAAACATCACTCGGTTCAGCGCATCGTTCTGCCAAGCGGCAGGAAGATCGAGGTGGTCCGCTTCGAAGACGGCGTGGCCGAGCATGACCACGGTCCCCTTCACATCTGCCCTGAGTGCCAGTGCGAGCTCGTGCAGCCCGTCAGCTGGACCGAGGCCTCGGATGATCACTGGGAGCTTCTGCTCCGCTGCCCCAACTGCCAGTGGAGCACCGAGGGGATCTACGAGCAGGTGGCCGTCGAGGAGCTTGAGGAGCGACTCGACGATGGTCTGGCCGACATGCTCTCCGACCTTCAGCGTCTGACCCAGGCCAATATGGCCGAGGAGATCGACCGCTTCCTGTCGGCGCTCCAGGCAGACATGATCCTCCCCGAGGACTTCTAAGCCTGCCGCACATGCGGCCGGACCGTGATCGCGGTGAGGGGCCGCGATCGCGGTGTGCCCGCGGTCAGGGGCCGCGATCGCGCGTGCCCTCAGGTCGCGGCTGACCCAGCGGCGAGGCTGAACTCTCAGGAGTAGCGGTCCACCACGCCGTCCGCCACCAGCTCCAGGGCCCAGCGCTGGCGGCCGGGGAGGGCGGGCAATCCCTCCTTGGCCGCGGCGACCAAGTCAAGTGCCCGAGATTTGGCGTCGGCCAGGGCTCCCGTGAGGACAATCCGCTCGCAGACCTCCGTCGCCTGCTCGGGGCTCCGAACCTCCCTCAGGTCCAGCTCCGCCAGGACGGGGTCGCGCAGCCGGGCCAGGATCACCGGGAGCGTGACCGTGCCATCAAGCAGGTCCGCGCCCCGCGGCTTGCCCGTCCGCTCCGGTGGCCCCGTCACGTCCAGCACATCATCCAACAGCTGGAAGGCCAGCCCGATCTGCTCGCCGAACAGCCCCAACTCCTGGACAGGGCCGCCGGCGGCCAGAGCGCCCAACTCACAGGCGGCGCGGAACAGGACCGCGGTCTTCAGCCGGCACCGCTCCAGATACCGCTCCACCGACACCTCGCCGTCAAACGCGTCGCCTCGCTGCATCAGCTCGCCCTGGGCCAGCTCCCCGGTGGCCCGTGACAGCACTCTTACCGCGTCCACCGAGCCGATCCCCACCAGCTCGGCAAAGGCGCGAGAGAACAGGAGATCACCCGTGGCGATGGCCAGAGCGCGGCCGCCGGTGGCGAATACCGTGGGCCGTCCGCGTCTCAGCGGCGATCCGTCAAGCACGTCGTCATGCACGAGCGTGGCCCCGTGTACCAGCTCCACAGCCACCGCCGCTTGGACCAGAGCCTCGCTCTCTGGCGGAGGGGCGCCCGCGGCCAGGCAGACCAGCAGCGGCCGCAGCCGCTTTCCCCCGGCCGAGATCATCTGCCCGGCGTGGCCGGCCAGGACCGTCCCGTGTCCGCTGGCCAGCTCCGCCATCCGCTCCTCCACCTTCTCCAGCAGCCGGGCCAGCGGCTCACCGCCCACCTCGACCACACTCTGCACTCTCGTCCCCGTTGTCACGGTGCCGACACTACCCCGACGTGGATCGCGATGATGCCTCCGGCGGTCTGGACCCAGCGGATCTCCCGCAGCCCGCAGCTCCACATCTCCTCGGCCAGAGCCGGCGGCGGCGGGAAGCGCCTGACCGAGCTGGGCAGGTAGCTGTAGGCCTGTCGATCTCCGACCAGGCGCCCGAGGGCCGGGACGATGGCCTCAAACCACAGCTCCAGGAAGTGCGACAGCGGGGCGCGGGCGGGGGTCGTGATCTCCAGCACCACCACTCGCCCCCCGGGCCGTACCACCCTGGCCATCTCCTGAAGGCCTCGGCGGAGATCGGAGAAGTTGCGAGCGCCGAAACCAACGGTGGCCGCATCGAAGGAGTCGTCCGGGTGGGGAAGCTCCAGCGCATTGCCCCACTCAAAGCGCACGGGCAACCCGGCCTGCTGGGCCTTGGCCCGGGCCAGACTCAGCATCCGCTCAGAGAAATCGCTGGCCACCACCTCGCCCGCCGGGCCGACCCGACCAGCCAGCTCCAGCGCCAGGTCTCCGGTCCCCGTAGCCACATCCAGCGCCCTACCCCCGGCGCCGAGTGCAGCCAGGTCCGCTGCTCGGCTCCGCCAGCGGTGATGGAGCCCCGCGGTCATGACCGTGTTCATCCGGTCATAGAGCCCCGCGATGCGATCGAACATGGCCTGCACGTCGGACTCGTCAAGCCGGCCGGCAGCAGCAGCCTCAGACGGGACGGCCCCGGGCGCCACGGCGAGAGTTCCACTTGGCTTCATGCCAGGAGCGGGGCGATTACTGCAACAAAGACAGGAAACCTACGACGTCGTGGAACTTCTGTGGCGGGAGGTTTCTGAACGAGGGCATCGGCGGCGTGGGGTTGTTCAGCGTCGACGCGATGGCAGCAGCGGGCAGCCGCGATCCGACCGTGGTCAGGTTGGGGCCGGGGCCGTTGTTGCCGTTTTCGCCGATCACGTGGCAGGCCAGGCATCCGGACTGCCCAACCACCACCTCGCCGCGCTTGAACACCGCCACCTGGACAGCGGTCAGGTTGGCCGGAGGCGCCAGCGAGACCGTGTTCGGCGACCCCGTGTTGGCTCCGGTGTAGGTCAGGTAGGCGATGGCCGCGATCGTAACCACCCCGGCCGCCAGGGCCACCGGCCGGCGCTCAATCCGCCGCTCCGGGTTACGGTCGTAGAACGGCAGCAGGAACAGCAGGATCATGCAGATGGTCGGGACCCCGATCGTCGCCATGGGCGTGAACTTGGGCACGTTCTTCATTACCCGCAGGACCTCGAACAGGAAGTAGAAGTACCAGTCCGGCCGCGGTACGTACGCGGTCGTCGTGGGGTCGGCCTTCGGCCCCAGCTCGGCGCCGAACATGAAGGCCAGGAAGATGATCACCACCATGACGACCAATGCCATGCTGGCGTCCTTGGCCACGGCGTAGGGGAAGAACGGCTTGCCCTCGTTCTTCAGGATCGAGTAGTCGCGGAGGTACGCCTCCTTCTCGGCCCGGTTCATGCGGCGCGCTCCACGCTCATACCTCCACCCGGGGGCGCTCCACCTCGATCGCCGGATCATCCTCGTGTGGCTTGATCCACGGGGGAGCCGTCGTGCCCAGCTTGGTCACCAGGTACAGGTGCGCCCCGATCAGAGCCGCGATGGCCCCTGGAATCAGCAGCATGTGGATGGAATAGAAGCGGGACAGCGTGGTGGCCCCGAACTCGTTCCCCCCGCGGAGGAAGTCCGACAGGAATGGCCCGATGAACGGACCGGTGCCGTTGATGTTCACCCCGACAATCGTGGCCCAGTACGACCGCTGGTCAAACGGCAGCAGGTATCCCGTGAAGCCCATGGCCAGGGTGAGGATCAGCAGAACGACGCCGATCACCCATGTGAGCTCCCGCGGGTACTTGTAGGCGCCATAGAAGAAGACGCGCGCCATGTGCAGGAAGATCAGGATGATCATCACCGAGGCGCCCCATTTGTGCATGGCGTGCACAAGTTGACCAGCCCACACGTTGTCGTTGAGGTTGCGGATTGACTCGTACGCCCCGCCGGTGGAGTTGGGGTTGTAGTACATGGCCAGGAACACCCCGGTGACCGCCTGGCTCAGGAACGCGAACAGCGTGGCGGAGCCGAGCGTGTACGCCCAGTTGGTGCCTCGGGGCACCTTCCGGAACATGATCCACCGCAGCGCCGGGGAAAGCGAGGTCCGCTCGTCGATCCAGTCGACGGCCGTGATCCCGCCCTCGACGGGGTCGACCAGCCCGTTCTTCTCCGGTGCGCCGGGCTTGCGCGGCTTGGGCTGAAGAATCTTGGGGGGAGAGGGCCGACGCGGCATGGCTGACTACTGGGGCGGGGGTGGCGTGGACCACCGGGCCGGGTATAGGTACTGGCCGATTCCGTCGATGGGCTCACCCGGGTCGCGCGGCGAGAAGCGCTCCAATTCGGAGTTGACCGCGTAGCGGGGACCGATCTCCACCAGGCCGGAGTGCGGATTCAGCCGGGTGTAGAAGCGGTCCAGGGGGCGCACGGGGGGACCGCCGGCGACCATGCCTCGCAGGTTGTAGACGCCGCCGTGACATGGACAGATGAAGCGCTGGGCTGCGGATACCCAACGCACGGGACAACCCAGGTGCATGCAACGGTTCGACACCGCGATCCAGTGGTTGAACTTGTCCTCAGGCTCGGTGTCAAGGGCCGGATCGCGCGACCGGACGTAGGCGAGTGAGTTCCCGGCCTCGCCGATCCCCGGCACGATCACGATCACCTTGGCCACGTAGTTGTCCTTTGGGAAGTCCGACGGCGGCCCGATGGGCTGCCACTGGACGTTCGGTGAGACCTTGAACACCGGTGCCAGAGCCATTCCGAGAGCCGGCAGGGTGAACGCGGCCGCGGCGACCACACCCGCGCCATTGGCCCCCAGGTTCATCAACCGACGGCGAGTAACGGTCTCGCCCTCGAACGCCCCCGGCATCTCGCGGTCGAGGGTGTACCTGGATTTGGTCTTGCGTCTATCGGGCACGGGCGTGAAAACAGCGACGGGGCCAGCAATTGAACAGCGCCTGACAGGCTACCGTCAACAATGAGACGACCGTCACGAGAGACGGGGCAGCCGACTGACCGGCCGCTCCCGGGCCGCCGTCCGGAGGGCCTCCTGGGCCCGAGGGTCCTGCTTCCTGGCCAGCGCCTTGGCCGTCACGTACGCCTCGGTGGCTCCCCACCCGATGGCATGCGCACCGGCCTGCCAGACGGCGTCGGCCAGCGAAGGGTCGGACGTGGCGTGAGCCTGGGCGACCAGCGAGATGACATCGGCCAGCTCGGACACGGCCTCCAGATCTCCCAGTGCAGCCAATCTGGCCAGGCCGAGCGCGTAGAGCTCGTCCCCCAGCAGAAGCGCCAGATCAGGGTCATCGGTGTGGACAACCCGCGGGGACCCGTAGTGCAGTCGCGAACCCTCCAGGATCATCTCCAGCAGCAGCTCGTACTCCTCCGCCGCTCGGGCGGCGCGCGGCCCCATGGCCGCCTGCCGGGCAAGCCCGCCCGCGTCGAGCCCGTTCCCCTCCAGGCCCGGGTCGGCCACCGGTCGTACAGACTCAGCCAGGATCCCGCCCTGGGCCCTGAGGGCCTCGCTCAGTGCCTTCATCGGAGCAGCTCCCCGAAGGCCACCCGAGCGGCCTCGACGGTGCGATCCACGTCCTCATCACTGTGGGCCAGGGAGGGGAACCAGGCCTCGAACTGGGACGGAGGCGGGTAGATCCCCTGTTCCAGCAGGGCCCGGCACCAGGCGCCGTATGCCTCCAGATCACATGCCATCGCCCCGGCATAGTCACACACGGGACGCGAGGAGAAGAAGGGCGTGAGCAGGCCCGTCACCGCTTGGACCTGGAGCGGAACGCCGGCCGCGGCGGCGGCATCACGAAGTCCTGCCGCCAGGCGGGTCGTGGTCCGCTCCAGCCGCTCGTAGGACTCCGGCGGAAGGCATTCCAGCGTGGCCAGGGCGGCCGCGGTGGCCACAGGATTGCCGGAGAGCGTACCCGCCTGATACACGTCTCCGGCCGGAGAGATCCGCTCCATCAAGGCCGGAGCGCCCCCGTATGCGGCCGCGGGCAGCCCTCCGCCGATGATCTTGCCCAGAATCGTCAGGTCCGGCAGCACGTCGAAGTGCTCCTGAGCCCCGCCGTAGGCCACCCGGAAGCCGGTGATGACCTCGTCGAAGACGAGCAGGGCACCCGTGCGGTCGGCACATTCCCGCAGAACCTCCAGGAAACCCTCCTCGGGCGGCACCACACCCATGTTCGCGGCCACGGGCTCGGCCAGGATGACCGCGGGCTCGTAGCGTTCGGCGGCCTCCCGCACCGCCCGGGCATCGTTCCAGGGCACCACGACCGTCGCCTGGGCCGTCGCCTCGTCCACACCCGCGCTGGCCGGCATGCCGAGCGTGGCCAGGCCCGAGCCGCCTTCCACGAGCAGGCCATCCACGTGCCCGTGGTACGCCCCCGCGAACTTCAGGACGTGCCGGCGCCCGGTCACCGCCCGAGCCAGCCTCAGCACGCTCATGGTGGCCTCGGTGCCGGAGGACGTCATGCGGAGCATCTGGACCGACGGCACCCGGCGGGTGATCTCCTCGGCCAGCTTGACCTCGCGCTCGGTCGGCGCACCGAAGGTGAGGCCCTCCACCGCCGCCTCCACCACGGCGTCCACCACCGCCCGGTTCGCGTGGCCCAGGACGAGCGGGCCCCACGAGCTGACCCAGTCGATGTACTCGTTGCCATCGACATCGATCAGCGTCGAACCCTCGCCTCGGGCGATGAAGATCGGGTCCCGGGAGATGGCCCGCATGGCCCGTACCGGGGAGTTCACTCCTCCAGGCAGGAGCTCCCGAGCCCGGTGATACAGGCGAGACGAGCGCTCGGTCCGCAGCTCCTCAGATTCCAGCGTGTTCTTGTTCCCAGGCCCGGTAATCGTCCGTGAAGTACAGCAGGCGGATCTTCTTGAACTCAGTTGATGAGTACAGCGTGGCCCTACCGGTGACGCCGGTCTCGGCGGCGATCGAGTCCAGGATGGCGTCGCACTCCTCCTTGGAGCGGCCGTGGGCCATGGTGAAGATCGAGTACGGCCAGTCGGCGTAGGTGGGACGCTGGTAGCAGTGCGAGATGCCCCGGAAGGCGGCCATCTGCGGCCCCAACTCCATGATCCGGTCCTCGGGGACCTTCCACACCCCCATTCCGTTGGCGCTGAATCCGGCCCGGCGGTGAAACAGGATCGCGGCCACGCGACGCAGCAGCCGCCGCTCCTGCATCCCCTCCAGGTGCGCCATGAGCCGCTCCTGGTCCATCCCCAGTTCCGCCGCCGCCGGCGCATACGGTTCCTCCACCACCGGCAGGTCTCCCTGGGTGGCGCGGATCACGGCGACGTCAAGCTCGTCGTAGGGCTGGCGTTCAGTCTCGGCTGGGGGAGCCACTTCGACCGCCTGTGCCAGCGCGTCGGTGTCCCCCTCCATCTCCAGGTCCATGCGGATCTTGAACAGCTTCAGCGTCGGCAGCTGGCGAATTGCGTCCGCGCCGGCCAGCCGGCCCAGCACGTCCAGGGTCCCCTCCAGACCCAGGGGAGAATCAGGCTCGGTGGCGATGGTGAACCAGATGTTGAACTCGTGGTTGCGCAGGTAGTTGTGCGACACGCCCGGATGCTCGTTGATGATGTTGGCCGCTCGCCACGGGTTCTCGGGATCGACCTTGGCCGCCACGAGCATCGAGGAGTACCCAAGCGCGCGCGTGTCGAAGATCGGCGTGACCTGGCGGATGATCCTGGCCTCGATCAGTTCGCGAACGCGCGCCATCACAGCCTGCTCGGATACCCCGAGCTCGCCGGCCACGTGCTGATAGGGCCGCCGGGCGATGGGAAAGCAGCCCTGCATTAGGTTGAGCAGACGCTTGTCGGAGGCATCCAGGGGGATGGCCGCGCCGTGCTTGCGGGAACGGAGCTTCGGCCCGTGACGAGATGCCGAGGCGCGGGCCCCGTTTATCGCAGCCACGACGCGACGTCCTTGGCGTGATAGGTGATGATCAGGTCCGCCCCGGCGCGGCGGACTCCGGTAAGGGCCTCCAGCACAGCGGCACGCTCGTCCAGGTATCCGGCCGCGGCGGCCGCCTTCACCATCGCGTATTCACCTGAGACGTTGTAGGCGGCCATCGGCATGCCGGTGTCCTCCTTGATCCGCCGGATCAGGTCAAGGTAGGGCAGCGCGGGCTTGACCATCAGGATGTCGGCTCCTTCCTCCATGTCCAACCGAGCCTCGCGGATGGCCTCGCTGCCGTTGGCCGGGTCCATCTGGTAGCTCCGGCGATCGCCAAACGCCGGCGTGGAGTCCGCCGCCTCCCGGAATGGGCCGTAGAAGGCGGAGGCGAACTTGGCCGAGTACGCCAGGATCGGTGTCTCCTCGTGACCCTCCTCGTCCAGGACAGACCGGATCGCCCCCACCCGTCCATCCATCATGTCGCTGGGGGCGATGACATCGGCTCCGGCCCGGACCTGCGAGGAAGCGGTACGTGCCAGCAGCTCCAGCGTCGCGTCGTTGTCGATCGTCCCGTCGGATCGAACCACTCCGCAGTGCCCGTGGCTTGTGTACTCGCACAGGCACAGGTCGGTGATCACGATCAGATCGGGATGAGCCTCCTTGATCGCGCGGGTCGCCATCTGGACAACGCCCTCATCATCCCAGGCGCCAGAGCCCTCCTCATCCTTGGCCGCGGGAAGCCCGAACAGAAGCACGGCCGGAACGCCCAGCCCCAGCGCCTCTCCCGCCTCGCTCACGGCATGGGCGATCGAGAGCCGGTCGATGCCGGGCATGGCCGTGATCGGCTCGCGCCGATCGATGCCGTGGGCGATGAACATCGGGTACACCAGGTCGCCCGGATCCAGCCTGGTTTCGCGCACCAGCCCGCGCAGCTCGTGCGTGGACCTCAGGCGACGAAGCCGCGTTTGGGGAAAGGGCATCACGGCTGAGGATACCTGTGTGCCGGGGGTGCTCCACCCGTGCAGTACCCTCCCCGGTATGGCCGGCGACCTCCAGAAACGCGGTTCATACACCCCCCGCCGGGCCAGAGAGCAGCGCGCTTACCGCCTGGTGGTGACCGGCGGTGCCGCCGGACTGGTCGGCGTGGTTGGGATCGTGCTGGCCGTGGCGGGAGTCGTCAGCGCGGTGCTCCCGATAATCGCGCTCCTGATCGCCGGCCTGTGCGCGTTCGGGTTCATGGTCACCGTGGGGCGTCGCTGAGAGCGGGGCGTGGGGCGTCGCTGAGAGCCGGCGGCCGCGGTAGGCCGCGCGGGGCGCGGTAGACCCCCCCAGGCTCGGGTGGTTTGGGCGATTTCCTACGTATAGCAACACTTTCTCCCCACATCGCCGTGACAGCTTTGTGACAGCGCCCGATTGGCCACGGCCCCGAAGCCCTAAGCCAGCCGCCGCATCGCCAAACGGGCCAGCACCCCGAAGAGGATTGCCAGCGCAGCTAGATGGACGATGGGGCCCGCCATGCCGGGCGCGGTACCGGTGAACGCGTTACCGGCTGCATCAAGCGCCGCCCGGAACGGGAACACGAACGCCACCACATCAAGCGCGGACTTGAGCCCACTCGAGACGGCGCTGGCAGGCACCAGCGCCACGAAGGCCACGGGGAGCGACAGCAGAAGAGCCAGCAGCGAGGCCGCGGCGACCTCCCGCGCCAGTGCGCCGATGGCCACTCCCAGAGCGCCGAAGGCCAGGCCACCAAACGCCAGCGCGAGCACCCAGAGCTCGAACCGCCCCCAGTCCAGATGGACGAACGTGGACACGCACACGGCCATGATGAGGGCGACGATTCCAGCGCATGCACTGGCCAGCACGACCTTCTCGGCCAGCAGGCCGCGCGGCCGGACAAGTCCGCGCACCAGCCGGGTGTAGGTGTGCTCCGAGCGCTCTATCGCCAGAAGGCTCGCTCCCAGCACGAGCGTCACCAGCATCAACGACACCACGACAGCGATCGTGGCCGCGTAGGAGTCGGCCGGCGTCGTCCGGCCTGACAACTGCGTCTGGTTGACCGTGAGAGGAGTTCCGATCGACCCCAGCACGGGGCTGGCAAGGCCGAGGCCCTCGATGGCCAGATCGGCGAACGCCACCACCTGATGCAGCGCCTGCCGGAAGGGCGACCCGCGAGGCAGAGCCGTGATGGCTCCCTCGATCAGGTTCCGGGAGACCTGGAGGCCCAGCAGCTTGACCTTCTGGCCCCCCAGGGCCACGGTCCCGCCCTTCAGCACCTCCTGGAGATCGTTTGTGGCCACCCGCAGCACCTGCTTGGACACCGCCTGCTCTACCTGGTTGAGACGGGCGCTGATCGCCTGCTGCACGAACTGCTGCTCGAGCGGGTCACGCGAGTTCAGGATGAGGTCCACCTTGGGACTCCCCACCCCGGTGGTTACAAGGCTCTGGATCTGAGCCACGACGTCCGAGGGCACGATCAGCGCGGCCTGGACCTGGCCGTCTCGCACCTTGGCGAGGGCCTCCGCACGCGAGTGCACCCGGATGGCCTGAACGGATCGGAACAGACCGCTGGCATAGCGGGAGACGTTTATGGACTGGTTCCCGAAGCGGATCTTCCCGTGCCCCGGAGCGATCTCGCTGTAGTAGGCCACCTTGGGCTTGCCAGGAGGACTGGACAGGGCAAAGCCGATCATCAGGGCCACGGCGATCGGGTAGATCACCAGCAGCCCCACCAGCAGCGGGGAGCGCCGAAGGATCTGCAGGTCCTTGACGAACAGCCAGCGCACTGGCCCTCTCAGTGACCGCGCTCGTGGAGGAATCTCACGAAGGCGGCCTCCAGGTCGCGTGAACCACCGACCGTCTCATCGAGCTCGGCGGGTGTCCCGCTGAACAGCAGCTCGCCGTCGACCAACACCAGCACGCGGGTGGCATAGCGCTCCACCTCGATGATGTTGTGGGTGGCGAATACAACCGCCGTCCCGCCACCGGCCAGCGTCTTGATGAACTCCCACAGGCGCTCGCGCTGGCGCGGATCCAGAGACGCCGAGGGCTCGTCCAGGAGCAGCGTCGAGGGATCGGACAGGAGCCCGATCCCGATGTTCACGCGCTGCTGATTGCCCCCGGACAGCGTGCCCACCTCATCTCGAGCTCGATCGGCGAGGCCGATCTGGTTGAGCATCTGCTGGGCCCCGGCCTCCGGATCCGGCAGCTTCTCCAGCCGGGCGAACAGCAGAAGGTTCTCCGCCACCGACAGCTTGGAGTACACCGCGGGTTGCTGAGGAACCCAGCCCAGCGGGCGCTCGGAGTCTGAGGCCAGATGTCCTTGGGTTGGCTCGAGCACGCCGGCCAGCATCGACAGGAGGGTCGTCTTACCGGCTCCGTTGGGCCCGATCACAGCCACGATCTCGCCCTGGCGGATCTCGAAGCTCACCGGGCGCAGGGCGGTTCGGGTCCCAAAGCGCTTGCTCAGGTCGACCGCCTGCAGGAGGACCGCCCCCGTGGTGGAAACTGCCGCGTGCACTGGCCCTGAGGCTAGTGCCTCTCTCCGACTGGAGCTCCTCCTCGTGCAGTATCCGGCGGCCCGCTGATTACTCGCGGGTAACCCGGTAGCCCCGGATCGGCACGTCCGCTTCTGTCAGCGCTTCGGATTCACCAAGGCGATCGGGCTCCTCCAGCGGCTCGGTCTCATCACGGGTTCCCGGGACCTCGGCTTCGCCCACTTCCTCGTGTTTTGAGTCCTCGCCTGCGCCGTCGGCCTGCTTCGCCTGGGGGGCCGCGTCCCCGGTGAGGCCCAATCCCGGGCTCGCCGAGGTGCCCCATGGCTCCAGGACCAGGTGTCGGCGCAGGTACAGCGCAGTCTCACGGAGGACCGCCGCCACGGGAAGCGCAACCAGGGCGCCGGCGATGCCATAGAGCTGAAAACCGATCAGCAACGAGAGGATGACCAGGATGGGGTTGATGCGCAGCGAGATCCGGAACACCTGCGGAGCCACCACGTGGCCCTCCAGCTGCTGCAGTCCCACGAACAGGAGCGCAACCCACAGAGCGGTGATGGGATCGGTGAACAGGGCCACCAGCACCGCTGGCAACGCCCCCAGGATCGGGCCGATGTAGGGAATCAACTCCATCACGCCGTAGAAGGCACCGAAGAACAGCGCGTAATGAGCGCCGTCCGGGAAGATCCCGATCGTCCCGATGATCCACAGCGCCAGCGCCGCGCTGGTACCCATGATCAGGCTGAACAGCAGCTGTCCCCGGACATACCCGAATACCGCCCTCTGGACGAGGAGGGGATAGTCGTCGCCGGGAGTGCCGTCGCCAGGCGGCATGATCCGTCTGACCAGGGTCCCGATCCGTGGTCCGTAAACGAGCAGGTAGATCGAGAGCACGGCCACCAACACGAGGTCGAAGGCCACTGACAACGCCTGCCCGAGCAGGTCTCGTGTGAGGGAGAGGATGCTGCCCGAGTTCTTGGACACGTCGTGCTCCAGCGTCTGAAGCGCGGTCTGACCCTGGGCCTTGATCTGGACGTGGATGCCGTGGTCGTTAAGCCAGTTCTGGAAATTGGTCAGGTCGTGATTGGCGTGCCTGATGATGCTGGGCAGGTTGTGCTGGAAGTTGGCCACCTGGGTGCTGACGGTGTTGGCCAGGAAAACTCCAATCCCGAACAGCGCCGCCACCATGCCGACGTAGATGAGCAGGATGGCCAGCCCGCGCGGAATACCCCGGCGTTGGAGCATCCTGGCCACGGGGTTGAGGATGAGCGCGATCGTGCTGGCCGCGACAAAGATCAGCAGGACGGTCCCGGCGGCGCGGGCCAGGGTCCACAGGCCAACCAGGGCCAACGGAAGGAGGACGAGCTGGATCCAGCGCGGCACCACGACGCGCGGGACTCCCGCCCCGGGCGCCGAGCCCTGGGTCGACGCGACCGGAGTGGACAGAGTCGGCTCCTCGGGCGCCTGCTCCTCAGAGCGAGGCCCAGCCGAGAAACGCCTGAAAAGCCGGAAACGCATCCAGATGGAAGTATGAGGGTCGAGCAGACGTGAACGAAGAGACGAAGATCCTGTTCGTGGGCGACGTCGTGGGGGGACCCGGACGGCGGGCGCTGCTCGGCCTGCTGCCCTCGCTGCGCGAACGCCACCGACCGCAGTTCGTGGTGGTGAACGGCGAGAACGCGGCGGGCGGAATCGGGATCACGCCCAAGATCGCCCGGCAGCTATTCGACGCCGGTGTGGACGTGATCACACTGGGCAACCACACCTACCGGCACCGCGAGGTCTACGAGTACTTGGACGAGGAGAAGCGGATCCTGCGTCCGGCGAACTTCCTGCGCAGCCAGCCCGGGCATGGCTGGTGCGTCGTGTCAAACGGCGACGTCAGGCTGGGGGTGGTGTCGCTGTCCGGAAATCTGTTCATGAAGGCGGCGCGACCGGCCTTCGTGGAGGCCGACGGCGCCCTGGCTGCCCTGGAGGGCGAGGTCGACCACGTGCTGGTGGATATGCACGCCGAGGCGACGAGCGAGAAGATCGGCATGGGCTGGTACCTGGACGGCCGGGTGACCGCCGTCGTGGGCACCCACACCCACGTCCCCACGGGTGACGCCAGGGTGCTTCCCGGCGGCACCGCATACATCACCGATGTCGGTATGACGGGCGCGCGCGGCGGCGTCATAGGCGTCAAGCGAGAGCAGGCCATCGAGTCGATGCTGACCCAGATGCCGGTCAGGTTCGAGACGGCCGAGGAGGATCCGTGGCTGAACGCCGTGCTGATCGGAGCCTCAGAGCCTCTCCGCGCCACGCAGATCGAGCAGATCCTGGAGCCCGCGGCCTAGGGTCGCGGCCTGGCGCACGGGCTCCTACGCCGTTACAACCGCTTCGCTGTCCGCCA
>JBJMLC010000104.1:0-7882 GCA_045805485.1 Solirubrobacteraceae bacterium
CGCAGCGGAATATCCAGGTCTTCCACGGTGGCCAGGGCGTCCTCTCCCATGATGACCACGATCTTGGGCGACACGATGGCCAGCTCCTCCACCAGCCGGGCCACGCACGCGGGGTCGGCCATCGCGGGGTCAGGGAGGGGACACTTGACACACAGGGACCCGTACACCGCCAGGGGGTCGATCGATAGCCGCTTCAGCGACTTCATGAGCGCGTTGCCGGACCTCCCGTAGAAGGCCACCCCCTCCTCGACCTCGGACGGCCGCGCCGAGTACTTGAGCAGGAAGATGTCCGCCTGGGGGTGTCCGGATCCGAGCACGGGCATCAGAGATCCGCGTGGGCACAGGGAACAGCTCTGGAGTTCACGTGCCAGGGCGTTGAGTTCCCGGATGGCACGCTCCAGATACTTCTCCCGGATCTCGTCATCGGTTGCGGGCACCTCCGTCGGATTAGCCCTTGACCGAGCTTGTCCTTGCCCGTGCATCAGGACTTGCGGGCGTCGCGGCGGCTGCCGACCGCCTTCGGCCGGCCGGTCGCCCGGCGTACACGCCGATCCCGCGCCGCCTTCCGAGCCGGTCGTGGGAGGGCCTTGGTCTGCAGGAACTTGAGCGCCTGCACGTAGAGCAGGCTGGCCGGATTGCGGACGATGTCGGCCTCTCGCAGGGCCTGGAGGAACTCCTCGGGACCGTCGAAATCCCGCATCCGGATCCGGACCGAGCCCAGGCCCTGCGGCACGTGGGCGTCGGAGCCCGCTCCGGCCGGGATCCGGTACTTGGCCGCGAACCTCAGCGCCTCCTCGTTGAACTCCGAGATGGCCACGCGCGGGTTGAACACCTCGATCGCGTCGACCTCATCGAGCACTCCCATGAGGTGCTCGTAATCAGGCACCGAGTGCAACCTGTCGAACGGGTGCGGGACGTACACCAGTCCCCCCTGGCGCTTTATCTCGGCGATCGTCTGCTCCAGCGTCAATCCTCGCGGGATCTTCTCCTCTATGAACAGCCCGATCACCTCCCCCTGATCGGCCGTCTTGACCTCCTCCGCCACGATCACCTTGATCCCGTCAGCCTTCTCCCGGGCCTCCAGGGCGCCCGAGACCTCGTTGTGGTCGGTGATGGCGATCGCTCCCAGCCCACGCGCCCTGGCCTCGGCCAGCAGCACTTCCACCGGAGTCGCGCAGTCGTAGGAGTGATCCGTGTGCATGTGCAGGTCAACGTCGATCATCCGCCGGGAGGCCAGACGCGAGCGCAGGCGCCGGTTGCCCTGGGGATCGCGCCGGCGAGTCGTCAGGCTTCGGTACACGTTCTCAAGCTCCTCGGCCGCATCGGCCCAAGCTCGGGCGGGCCGCTCGCGGCGGATCCGCGTGCGCAGGCTCTCTCTCAGCTCCGGATCGGTCACGAGCCGCGCCAGATGGCTCGTCAGCGTCTGGGTATCCCCAGGCACGAACTCCAGGCCGTAGTCGCCATCCCCCAGCAGTTCCTCGTACACCGGCAGGCGGGCGGCCACCGGGATCACGCCGGCGCCGAGTGCCCTGCCGAGCGTGTCCGGCGCGGGCCGCAACCCCTCTGAGGCCAGAACCACGATGTCCGCGTCCTGGAGCGCCTCAGTCTCGGAGACCGATGCGCATTCGACTATCCGGGTGCGCTCTCGGAGCTTTGCGCTGAGGGTTCCGGGAGTCGTGAGCGGTCCGGGTGACCACACCGTGGCCTGCCAGGAGGCCTCGGCGGGGAGGGAACGCAGGGCCCGCAGGAACATTCTGAGCGCGCTGCGCTCCTCACGGGCGCAGGCCACCAGCTTGATGGGCCGATCGTCGCGGCCGTTGGTCTCGGCTTCGGCCTCGCGCTCGCCCTCGGTCCCCGGGCGGATCACGTCGTAGTGCCCGGGGAAGTAGGACTGCAGCAGGTCGGCGGTGGCCTGATAGCTCGCGATCCGCGCGTCCAGCCGTCCGAACAGGAGTCGGGACAGCGGACGCGCCAGCTGCGTGGAGAGCAGCCGGTCGGTGGGGAGGTGAAAGCTGCCGACGTTGAGGGCCCGGGAATGCCGCAGCGCCGAGCTGGACGCGCTGGGGGCGAACGGCTCGTGAACGTGCACCAGGTCCAGGGGCAGGCTCTCCAGGAGGTCCTCGATCGTGCGAGCCACGTCCACCGGCAGCGAGGCCATCCGGCGGCGCGTGGGTGAGAATGGCAGCACCTCCCCGACCCCCAGCACGACCGGCCCCGCCGCCGCGCGCTCCAGCAGGCTGTCCGGGCTCTTGCGGATGGCCCTCCGGGTTTCCCGCACCAGCGCGCTTGACTCCGATGGCGCGATGATCAGTACGCGGTGCCCACGAGCGGCCAGCTCCTGTGAGCAGGCGGCGACGCCGTCGTTGACCTCATGGCAGGCCTCCCAGGCGAACGGCGTCACCTGCGCGATCGCGAGGGACTCGGACACCGGCTGAGCATAGGCCCTTGGGCCCTTGGCGGGCCGCGGGCGCCGTGGCCCCGCTGGCGGCCGCGGAGGCCGCTCAGGCCTTGGACTTCTCCTTGGCCTTCTTGACCGCCTTGGCGGGCGACTTCCCGCCGTACTTGGCGATGAACGCCGCGGTCATGTCGCGAGCCTCGCTGTCTGGCCGCTGGTTCATCGGTGACTTCATGAGGTACGAGCTCGGACCATCAAGCTGGCCGGAAAGGCCATTGTTCATGGCCAGCTTGCAGCACCGCACGGCGTCGATGACCACGCCGGCCGAGTTGGGAGAGTCCCAGACCTCCAGCTTGAGCTCCGCGTTCAGGGGCACATCGCCGAACGCCTCGCCCTCCAGGCGGATGTGCGCCCACTTGCGGACGGTCAGCCACGGCACGTAGACGGAAGGACCAACGTGAACTTCATCTGCGGGCAGCGTGTGACCCATCATGGAGGTCACAGCGTTGGTCTTGGAGATCTTCTTGGACTCCAGCCGCTCGCGCTCGAGCATGTTGTAGAAGTCCATGTTGCCGCCCACATTCAGCTGGGAGGTCCGCATCAGCTTGACACCGCGATCGTGGAACAGCCGGGCCAGCGCGCGGTGAACGATGGTGGCTCCGACCTGCGACTTGATGTCGTCGCCGATGATCGGCACGCCGGCCTTCTTGAAGCGCTTGTTCCAGTAGTCCTCACGGGCGATGAACACCGGGATGCAGTTCACGAACGCGCAGCCCGCCTCCAGGACCTGCTCCACGTACCACTTGGTGGCCTGCTCTGAGCCGACGGGCAGGTAGGAGACGACCACGTCGGTGCGCGTCTCCTTGAGGATCTCGACGATGTCAGCCGTCGGGCCCGGGGCCTTGCGGATCTTCTCCGAGAGATACTTGCCCAGGCCGTCGTGGGTCATGCCGCGATTGACCTGCACGCCCAGCGTCGGGACGTCCTCGCTGAAGCGAATCGTGTTGTTCTGGCCGGCCCAGATGGCCTCTGAAAGATCGAGCCCAACCTTCTCGGCGTCGATGTCGAACGCGGCCGAGAACTCGACGTCGCGAATGTGGTATCCGCCGAGGTCGACGTGCATCAGGCCGGGCACAGACTCGGCCGGATCGGCATCACGGTAATAGTGGACGCCCTGAACGAAGGAGTTGGCGCAGTTCCCCACGCCGATGATGGCCACCCGGACCTTGTCGTGCTGATGACGTCCGGAGCCGTTGGTGGCGCCGTTTGTGGATGTATTAATCATGGTCACAGCTTCCTACTGCCCGCCGAGGCGATGGTTACACCGGCAGGGGCGGCCGCGTCATGCCGTACGGGGCGTTTTCAGCTGCGACCGAACGTGCACGATCCGCTGGACCGTGGTCAGTGCGGTCAGGCCCGCCAGGGCATACACGGAAGGCGCCAGAAGCTCGAAATCACCCAGCGAGGCGCCCCGAGCGAACACCAGTCCCGCCGCCAGAATGACCACCCGGACCGGACGGGTGGCCAGCCCCACCTTGCACGCCACGCCCAATGCCTCGGCCCGAGCGCGCGTGTAGGACACCATCAGCGAGCCGAGCACCGCGGCCACCGTCGCGGCCGTCGCCGCCTCGTTGTTCTGTGAGGCGAAGTACGCCCCCACGGCGATCAGGACGATCCCCTCCTCCAGGCGATCAAGTGTCGAGTCCAGGAAGGCTCCGAACGCCGTCCCCTTGCCTGACATCCGGGAGTAGCGGCCGTCCAGCGTGTCCATGATCGAGCCCACGATGAATGCGATCCCGGCCAGAAAGAACAGCCGGGCGAAGATCAGTCCGGCGGCAGCCACGTTAAGCGCGAAGCCCGTGAGTGAGATGGCGTTGGGCGTCAGCCGCGACTCGATCAACCGGTCGCGCATCAGCTCCTGAGTGGTCGGGCCCTCCCGGGTCCGGCGCGTCCGGCGCACGCGCCGAGGCGCGACGGGATCGCTCGTCGGCATCAGCGTGGATGCTAATGGGCTTCGTCGAGAAAACCCGCCACCAGATCCACCACGGCCGGAGCATCCAGCCACGGCCAGTGCCCTGCTTCGGAGATTCGCTCCACGCGCGCGCCCGGAAGATGGCCCGTGTACGCGTCAAGAACCTGGGCTCCCCACCACGGATCGCGCTCACCCCAGACGACCAGCGTCGGCATCGTCAGCGCGTCCAGCGAGTCCGCGTTCGCGCTCATCCGTTCCTCGTCCACCGAGCGCTGCAGGCGGATGATGGCCCGCTGGGTCCCCTGGTCGAATTGCTCCCATATCTGGGCCACTCGTGAGGACGGCCAGGCGCCGGGGGTGGCCGACCCCTGGCGCAGCCACCGGCGCAACACGGACTTCGTGGTGGAGCCCATCTGGAGCTCGCCGATCGCCCGAATGCGCAGGGTGCGTGCCCACCATGGCCAGCGGAGCCCGTCCAGGAGCGGGACGGCGTTGAACAGGACGAGCCGCTGCACGAGGCCGGGCTGCCGCGCGGCCAGGAGCACAGCTGCCGCTGCTCCCCAGCCGTGTGAGACGAGCCGCACCCGAGCTAGGCCGAGCTCGGAGAGCAGGTCTCCCAGGAAGTCCGCCAGCGCCTCCGGCGTGTACGCCAGGTGGCCTCCCTTTCCGGTGCGGCCGAAGCCGGGGAGGTCAGGAGCCACACCCCCGGTCCGCTCCAGGAGTCCGAGCCAGTCATCGGAGCTGGTGGGCGCGCCGTGCACGTAGACGACGGGCGCCTGGTCGCCCTGCTGGTGCCCGGCACTTCGATAGAACACGGGCGCTCCGGCGAGCGTGATCGTGTGCTCCTCGACGTGCACCGAGCGGCGAGGATAACGTCAGCCAGGTGAGCTCGTCCCCCACGTCCGGCAAGCCCTGGCGGCGACCCCCGGCTCGCCGGGTCCGCACCGTCCGGGAGCGCCTTCGGGAGGTCTACGGCGTTCCTCGGGCCGAGCCCCACGGTCACCCCATCGCCGAGCTGATCCTGACCGTCCTCTCCCAGTCCACAAACGACCGCAACCGAGACGTCGCCTACCGAGGCCTGCGTGAGCGCTTCCCAACCTGGGAGGCGGTGCGGGACGCCCCGGTGGACGAGATCGAGGCCGCCATCCGCCCGGGAGGCATCTCGCAGGTCAAGTCGGCCCGCATCAGGTCGATCCTCAAGGCCATCAGCGAGACGTCATTGGATGGCGAGCTTTCGCTGGACTGGCTTGACGGTCTGTCGGTACAGGAGGCCCAGCGGTACCTGACGGGGTTGCCCGGCGTGGGCCGCAAGACGGCCGCCTGCGTCCTCCTGTTCGCGCTCGGCATGCACGACGTGCCCGTCGACACCCACGTATCACGCGTTTCCACGCGACTGGGGCTGCTGCGTCCCGGGGCGCCGTTCGAGGAGCAGCACGACGTCTTCCTGGCCTTCACCCCGCCGGGGCAGGAACTCGAGCTGCACCTCAACCTCCTCCGCCACGGCCGCCGTACCTGCCATGCCCGCCGGCCGGAATGCTCGGCGTGCGCGCTGGAGCGGATGTGCCCGAAGGTGGGGGTGACCGTCGAGGGCTGAGTCGGGTTCAGCTCGCCCCTCAAGTGCGTAGCGGTCCTCACGCGGCGCGCAGCGCAAGCGCCTGGGCTATGCGGGCGACCACGGCCAGCGGTTCGTCACGCAGCTGACGCCACGTGGTCCGGATGACCGTGTAGCCCGCGGCGACATGAACCTGGTCCCGCCGCCGATCCCTCTCGAAGGCCAGCCGGTGGCCGTGTGTGTCATAGCCGTCGACCTCCAAGATGAGCTTCGCGTCCGGCCAGAAGAAGTCGGCCGGGTAGCCGCACAGGCGGTGGTTGACCAGGGGCTGCGGAAGTTCGGCCTGCTTGAGGAGCCGGCGGAGTCGCTTCTCCGCCCTGGAGCGCGTGTAGATGCTGCCCGGGTCGGTGGCGAGGATTCGCCTCACGAGGGCGGCGCCGGAGTGGGTCGCGGGCGCACGAGCCAACGTGGCGGTGAGGGTTTCCTCGGTGATCAGGTGCTTGGCCCTTGCCTCCCCGAATGCGGACTCGAGTTCTGATCGTGTCGCCTGGGTCGCGAACTCGATCAGGGCGCGGGCCGGGGCGCTCACCCGGAGATTGGACCGGGTGGTGAAATCGTGTAGGTCGAGGCGGTCCACCCGGTGGAGGCGTACTCCGGCGCGCCTCCGGGGCCTCCGACCGATCACAGTCACGTCGACCATCCGCGCATCCGCCTCGGCCATCCCCCACAGCGCGACGGCGGAGCGGTGGCTCAGAACGGCATCTCCTAGGGACAGAAGCGCCGCGGTGTCGCGGGCCAGCGGGAGCAGTGCAGGATCCGCCACGGCGTAGACCCCCCGGAACAACCTGGTCAGGAAGCCACGTTTCAGGAGCGTCCGGATCATGGCCGGCGTCAGTCCAGCGGCCAGAAGCTGCTCCCACGTGACCACACCGTTCTGCCCGCGGGCCAGCTGCGAGATGCCCCGGAGGACGCCCTCAGGAACAGCCATAACGTCGAGACTCGGACTTTTCGTGCGACAAAACCTGACGTTCTTGTCGCGCTGCAACCACAACGTCGAGGTGCTCAGCCTGAAAGGCGTAGAGGGCGACGTTGTGGTCGTTTTCCCTCGCGCCATGACCCGTCATAGCCCTCAGAATGAGCCCTCCCAGCCCCACTCCAGGTGAAAGTTCACTCGCCCGTTACAGACCTGGCACTGATTTGTTGCCGGGCGAGGGGAATGGAAGACGACTCCGGTCGCCCCGCGCCCCGCGCTGCGCTGCTCCGTGCCCCCGCCTGCGTCCGCCCCGACCCCGCGTCGCGCCCCCGCGCCCGCACGCCCCGCCCGGCGCCCCGCGTGCCATCTCTCTCACGCCAGCCGCCAACCCCAAATCTGCTATGCTCCGACTAAGATTTTGTACACGACAGGAGTAGAACAGCTATGGCAAAGACAATAGGCATCGACCTCGGGACAACGAACTCGTGCATGGCCGTGCTTGAGGGCGGCGAGCCGACGGTCATCGAGAACGCCGAGGGCGGGCGTACGACGCCGTCAGTGGTGGCTTTCACGCAGGGCGGTGAGCGGCTTGTGGGCACCGTGGCCAAGCGCCAGGCGGTGACCAACCCGCAGAACACCGTGTTCTCCATCAAGCGCTTCATGGGCCGCAAGGAGGCCGAGGTGCGTGAGGAGGAGTCGATCGTCCCCTACAAGGTCGTCGCCGGACCCAATGGTGACGCCGTTGTGGAGGCTGGCGGCAAGCAGTATCGGCCGCCTGAGATCAGCGCCATGATCCTTCAGAAGCTCAAGTCAGACGCCGAGGCGTACCTGGGCGAGACCGTGGACAGCGCGGTCATCACCGTGCCCGCGTACTTCAACGACGATCAGCGCCAGGCCACCAAGGACGCCGGCAAGATCGCCGGACTCGAGGTCAAGCGGATCATCAACGAGCCGACCGCCGCGTCGCTGGCGTACGGACTCGACAAGGAG
>JBJMLC010000105.1:0-26363 GCA_045805485.1 Solirubrobacteraceae bacterium
CGGTCACCAGCAGGGAGACATCGTGCTCAGGCGGGTGGCCCGGGTTCTGGCGGACAATTCGCGTGAGGTTGACTTCCCGGCTCGATATGGCGGAGAGGAGTTGGCCCTAATCCTGCCCCACACCGACATGGGCGGATCATTCGCCATCGCCGAGCGCATCAGAACCGCCATCGAGTCGTTGCGCATCACCCGGGTCGATCAGGATGGGGTCTTGCGGGTCACGGCCAGTCTGGGGGTGGCCGCATCCACGGACGGAGGCAAGCAGGAGCTGATCGCCGAGGCCGACGCGGCCCTGTATGAGGCCAAGCGGCAGGGCAAGAACAGAACCATCCGGGCAGCCGTGGCAAGTGCCACCGTTCCCGGCGGCGGGTAGCCTTTGCGCCATGGGTCTACTCGATGAAGCAATCCGTGAGCACCTGGAGCTGAAACGGCGCCGGGGCGCCGATCCGACCGAAATCGAGCATCTGGAGCAGGAGGCGCTGGGTCCGGTCCGGCCCGTGGCCCAGGAGGGCGCGGACGACATTGCGGAATACGAGGATGTGGATGCGCCCCTGCCCGAAGAGGCCGCGGGGGGCGAAGTCGGTCACGAAGCCGAGTTCGAGCAAGAGGCGGACTGGGTCGACGACGACGACCTTGAGCCAGACGAGAAACCGCCCGCCGGTTACGCCGAACCCCAGAGCGAGCCGGCCACGGAGTTGATGGGTACTCACGGGGTGGTTCCGCCCCCGGAGCCTGCCGTCGAGGACGAACCCCTACCCGAGCCCGATTCCCCGCCGAGAGGACTGGCCCACGATCCGGGGGTGGAGACCGCGGAGTACGACGTGGAGGCGGAGCTCGACGATGAGGCTGAGGACGGCGAGGAGAAGGCAGAGGACGTGCTGAAAGAGACGCCTGAATTCCTCCAGGACGCTCCTGACCACGATCGCCTGTGGTTCGAGCAGCGCCCGCCCAAGGACTTCGACTTCGACGGTTAGACTCGCCTCAGGCGGGGCCATAGCTCAGTTGGGAGAGCGCCTGCTTTGCAAGCAGGAGGTCGCCGGTTCGATTCCGGCTGGCTCCACTCGCGAATCCAGCTGTCGACGCTAGCCAGCTGTCCAGGACACGGTCGCTGCAAAGCGACCGGTCCATACCCCGGCACGCCACGGGCGCGAGCCGCTGCGCTCGGCCGCCTCACGTTCCTCGGCGCGGAGCTGCTCGGCTTCCACGCGCCACCCCTGCCGCTCACGCAGCAGCTGGTCGACGCGCATCTCGAGGCTGTCACGCACCTCACGGAGTTCGGCTACGGTCAGCAACCGGGGGCCGCTCTCCGTGGTGGGACGCTGCGCACCAGCGCTGAGCGGTTCGAGTCGGCCGAGCTCGCGGTCGAGCCGGTCGATCTGCTCGTATAGCGCTCGGCGCTCGTCGCGCTTGCTCACGGGCGGTGTCGCTGCGTTCACGTACAGCGCAGCGGCCAGTTCTCGCGGGTCCACGCCGGAGGCCAGCGCCTGCGCAATCGTCGCCGCGGCAGCCTCGGACAGATTTGTGTCGGATCTCGCGTTTGCCGCGACGAAGGTGCCGCGACCCTGCTCTGAGACCAGCAACCCCAGGTCCTCCAGCCGCGCGAACACGCTGCGTACGGTGTTCACGTTCACCTTCGCGGATTCCGCCACTTCGCGGAGCCCCGGCAGTTTGGTGCCAGGCGCAAGTGCACCGGTCGCCACCAGCGTCCGTAGCTTCCAAACCAGCTGTGTCCCCAACGGCACGTCGCTGTCGCGATCCACCGAGAGATCGAGTCCCTCAGGCACTATGCCAGCAGGGTAGCACAGCCAGCGCGCGATATAGCTAGCCAACTGACACAGCAGCCGCGGAATTACGGTATGGTGTGCCAGTCCAGTAGATCAATGACCACCTAAGCCACCACCTTGATTCGGACAGCTGCCGAGAAGACGTTTTTGCCGACGAAGTCGTTGTTGGAGGAGGTCGGCAATATGGTGATCTTGACGGGGAAGACGATGGTGGCTGCGGTGAGGCCTCCGTATCCGTATGGGGCGGAGTTTGTGGGGCAGTTCATGTTCGCGTTGCGGTTGTGCTGGTTTCCGCTGTTGATCTCGACCGTCGCGTTCGGGTATGAGGCGCCGGGGCTGCAGGCGGCTGACTTCCTGGTGCTGTTCGGCGCGTTGGACCGGCTGGGTGGCTTCTTCGTCCTGGCCTCGATCCGGGAGTTCGCGCCGTTCGTGACCGCGGTCGTTCTGGCGGGGGTGGCGGGTACGGCGATCACGGCCGACCTCGGGGCGCGGAAGATCCGGGAGGAGCTCGACGCGTTGCAGGTGTTGGGTGTGGATCCGATCAAGAATCTCGTGGTGCCGCGGTTTTTGGCGTTGATGGTGGTCACGGGGCTGTTTGATATTTACGCGCTGTTGTTCGGGATCTTCGGAGGAGTCCTGGCGACGTTGGTCAATCATGCGCCGTTGGGTCCGTTCTGGGCGACGTTTTTCAACAACACCTCCACCACCGACCTCTGGGGGTCGGTTTTGAAGACGACGATTTTTGGGGCGATCATCGCGATCGTGTGTTGTTATAAGGGGATGACCGCCTCGGGTGGCGCGGAGGGGGTCGGGCGGGCGGTGAATGAGGCTGTGGTGATCGCTTTCAATGGGATTTTTGCGTTCAATTACGCGTTCACGCAGACGTTGTTGGCGACGCATCCTGAGATCACCACGATCCCGAAGTGATGAGCGGGCGCGCGGTGGCACCTCGCGAGCGGGCCGGGGCTAGGGCAGTGATCGCCGCACGCGCGGTGGCACTCCGAAACCGGGCTGAGAGGCTCTGATGGGCGAGCTCATAGCGGCACCGCGGGGGTGGATCGAGGCGTTTGGTGAGCTGTGCAAGTTCATCGCGCAGGTGTTCCGCGAGATCTTCGGCCTGCGGGTGTTTCGGTTCTTTGGGGAGGCGTTGCGTCAGGCGGGGATTTTGATTGTCGGCTCGACGCTGGTGATTTGGGGGTTGGTGTTCATCTCGGGGTTGGAGTGCGGGATCGAGGGCGCGTATTTCAACCGCTCCGTCGGAGCGCCGGCGTATTCGGGGGTGTTCGCGGCGTGGTGCGATTTGCGAGAGATCGTTCCCCTGGCGTTTGGGTACATGATGTCGGCGAAGGTGGGGACGGGGATCGTGGCCGAGTTGGGGTCGATGCGGATCTCGGATGAGATCGATGCGCTGGAGGTGATGGGCATCAGCGGGATGACGTTCCTCTGCGCGACGCGTCTGCTGGCGGCGTGGATGGTGCTCCCGTTTGTGTATTTGTGCTCGATCGGCGCGGGGTTCTTCGCGAGCTGGCTGGCGGTGGTCGAGCAGATCGGGGACGTCTCATCAGGGGGGTTCTTCCTCATCTTCTGGGAGTTCCAGAACCCCACCGACCTCTTATACAGCCTCATCAAAGCCATGACCGAGGCGACCATGATCGTGCTCGTGGGCTGCTACTACGGCTTTAACGCCAGCGGAGGACCCGTCGGCGTCGGCACAGCCACCGCCAAATCCATGGTGCTCAACATCGTCGGAGTACACCTCATCGGCATGCTCGGCACCCAACTCTTCTGGGGCGCCAACCCACGCGCACCAATCGGAGGCTAACCATGCTGGGTTCTGCGAACATCCTTGACCGAATGAAAGATTTGGAGGCACGTGATGGCCGATGAACCTGCACCGCCGAGTGGCGGCCCAGCAGAGGACGACCAGCCCACGGGAGAGGTCCCCCGCGTAGAGGGCAGCGGCGGTTCGGCGAGCCAGTCCGACGGCACCGAGACGAAAGCGAGCGACGGCGAGCGGTCCTCCTCCCACGGCGGGATGCCCTGGGAGTCCCGGGAGGGGAAGCAGGAGGAATCCGATCAGTCCTCCTCAAGGGTCTCGGTCATTGACGAGCCCCAGGAGCGGCCCGCGCCCCCCGAGGGCTCCTCGGAGGAGGAGTACAGGTGGCACAGCTATCGCGTCTACCCCTCGGGGCGCCCCGACGCTGTGGAGTTCATCGACTGTTACAAGTCCTTCGGCCGCTCGCGGGTCCTCAGTGGGCTGAACATGGGCCTGCCTGAGGGCATGGTCTCGATGATCCTCGGACCGTCCGGCACCGGAAAGTCGGTCTGCATCAAGCACATGGTGGGCCTGCTGTACCCAGATCAGGGCGACATCCTGGTGCACGGCGAATCCGTCCCCAACATGCCGGACGACGACCTGTTCGAGATGCGCAAGAAGTTCGGGCTCCTGTTCCAGGACGGTGCGCTGTTCGGGTCGATGAACCTGTTCGACAACGTGGCCTTCCCGCTGCGCCAGCACACCGAGAAGGGCGAGGACGAGGTCGAGGACATCGTCATGCGCCGGTTGACCGAGGTCGGCCTGGCCGACGCGCGGGAGAAGATGCCCAACGAGCTCTCGGGCGGTATGCGCAAGCGCGCCGGCTTCGCTCGCGCCCTGGTGCTGGAGCCGGACATCGTTCTGTTCGATGAGCCGGACTCCGGACTTGACCCCGTGCGGACGGCGCTCCTGGGCGAGCTGATCCTGGAGATCCACCGTGACGCCATGGAGGAGGCCAAGGACAAGCAGAAGCAGCACCTGCCCACCTTCTGCGTGATCACCCACGACATCCTCACCGCCCGCCGGGTGGCCGACTACATCAACGTCCTGTGGAAGGGCCGGATCGTGGAGGCCGGGCCCTCTGAGGACATGCTCAACTCCGAGAACCCCTTCATCCGCCAGTTCCTGTCCGGCGAGTCGGAGGGACCGCTGTCGATGGACTAGCCGCGCCGTGACGGAGCTCCGGCGCAGGCATCGACGCTGAGGCCAGTTGAGGTGACGGAGCTTCAGCGCGCGGCAGGGCTGGCGTATCGAGAGCAGGGTCCCGCGGGCGATCGGGTGGCCCTGCTGGTGCACGGGTACCCAGAGTCCTCGTACATGTGGCGCCACGCGCTGGATGCCCTGGCTGGTGCCGGATGGAGGGCACTGGCGCCCGACCTTCCGGGCTACGGCGACTCTCCTCTTGACCGCCCCGGGACCTGGGAGCGCCACGTGGAGGCCCTCGACCACTTCGTCCAGGCTCTCGACCTGCCGCCCGTGGCGCTCGTGACCCACGACTGGGGGGTGATGATCGGGCTGCGCTGGGCCTGTGACCACCCAGGGGCAACCCAGGCGCTGGTGATCTCCAACGGTGGCTTCTTCGCCGACCGCAGCTGGCACGACATGGCCAACGTCATGCGCACCCCTGAGGCGGGGGAGCGCCTGGTTCGCAGTTACACGCGGGACGGTTTGGGGCAGGCCCTCAAGTCCCTGTCCAGCGGGATGGACGACGAGGCCCTCGATGAGTACTGGAAGGCCTTCGCCGACGACGAGCGCCGGCTGGCCGGCCTTGACCTTTACCGCTCAGGAGATTTCGAGAAGCTCACGCCCTACGAGGGCGCGCTGGCCGCCCTGGGGGTCCCGGCGCTGATCGTGTGGGGAGGCCAGGACACCTTCGCCTCGCCCAGGATGGCCCAGCGCTTTCAGGATGAGATACCTAAGTCCGAACTCCTCGTCCTGGAGGAGGCGGGCCACTTCGTCTGGGAGGACGCTTCGGAGCGCACGACGGAGGCGCTGGTCGACTTCCTGCATCGGCGCGATGGGGTCCAGGCGGCGTTAGCCTGATGCCATGCAGCTGAGGGACAGCCTGGAGCGGCTGGTGGGGGCCGCAGTCCGCCGGCCCCTGCTCACGCTGGCCATCGTGGGCGCCGCCGCGCTGGCCGGCGGCCTGCTGGCGCTGGGTCTCTCGCCTGACACCAACGACTCGACTTTCGTCAACTCCTCGTCCCCCAGTTTCCAGGCCACCGCCCAGGACCAGCATCATTTCGGGGGGGACCCGGTGGTGGTGCTCATCCGCGAACGGCTCACCGACCTGGTGCAGACGAAAGATCTGGGCGTGGAGTCACAGCTTGAGGCCTGCCTGGCCGGCCAGCAGGCCGCGGCCAACCAGACGCTTGGCTCGTTCACGCCGGTGCCCGCCCGCCAGGCCAAGCCGTACGGCGGATGGGGCAGCCCGTGCGGGGGGCTGATGAAGAACCACCCGGTGGAGGTCGTATACGGGCCGGGAACGTTCCTGAACCGCGCCGTGGCCGCGGTCAACTCACAGGTCCAGGCGCTGCTCAAGGGGGTGACCCAGGCCGTACAGCGCGCCGCCAGGGCGGCCTATCAGCAGGCGCTGGCCCACCACCTGAGCACCAAGCAGGCCGAGGCAGCGGCCAAGGCGGCGGGGCAGCTGGAGTACACGCGGCAGCTGCAGCAGCTCGAGCGGACGTATCTGACCTCCGGCATCAAGGGGGCCCCGCGTATCGATGACTCGCAGTTCATCCAGCAGATCGTGTTCGATCCGCTTCGGGGCCTCGGGCAGCCCAAGGCTCGCTTCTCCTACCTGTTCCCCACGGCGAACTCGGCCCTGATCCAGGCTCGGTTGCGGCCTGACCTGACGCCCACTCAGAGGGCCCAGGCCATTGGGTGGATCCGCAACGCGGTCAAGATGCCGCTTTTCCATCTGCATTACGGAGGCACATACACCGTGTCCGGGGTGCCGGTGGTCATCAACGATCTGGGGAACGCCATCACGGGCTCGATCGCCGTCCTGCTGATCGCGGCGCTCCTGGTCATGGCCGTGACGCTGCGGATCGTGCTGCGCTCCCGGCTGCGCCTGCTCCCTCTCGCCATCGCCCTGGCCGCCGTGGGGATCACCTTTGGCGCCACCTCCGTCGTCGGGGGGTCGCTGACCATGGCCTCGATTGCCGTGCTCCCCATCCTCATCGGCCTTTCGGTGGACTACGCGATCCAGTTCCAGTCCCGCACCCAGGAGGAGCTGGCGTCGGAGTCCGTCGACTCGGTCTCGAGCGGAGATGCAGTCGCGCGGGCCGCCGGGAAGGGAGCGCCGGCGATCGCCACGGCAGCCGCCGCCACCGCCACCGGATTCCTCATCCTGCTGCTGTCCCCGATTCCCATGGTCCGGGGGTTCGGCGTTCTGCTCGTGGTGGGGATCGCCGTGGCTCTCCTGTGCGCCCTGACGGTGGGCGCGGCGGCCATGGTCATCTCGGAACGGGCAACCTCGGGAGCTGCGGCCGTGGTGGTCGATTCCTTCCGCGGGGCGGGGGAGATCCTGGGCGGAGCGTTCCGTGCCGCCTGGGAGATTCTGGGCGAGGCAACCGCATCTGTGCACCGGAGGGCGAACCTTGGCGCTCTGCGTCGGTATGGGCAACGTAAAGCGCCAAAGTTCGCGTTCCAGGGTCGGCTCGCCGCCATCCCCCGAGCCACGGCTCGCGCCGCGGTGAGGCAGCCCGGGCGCGTTCTGGCCCTGGGGCTGCTGCTGGCCGTGCTGGGCTGGGCGGCCGACACCCAGACCTCGGTCCAGTCAGACGTGACCAAGCTCGTCCCGTCGAACATGCCGGCGCTTCGGGACCTGCACACCCTGGAGCACGTAACCGGGGTCTCCGGGGAAATTGACGTCGTGGTCTCGGCACGTGATGTCGCCGCTCCCGGCACGATCGGCTGGATGGTCAAGTACGAGGACGACCTGCTCAGCCATTTCGGCTACGTGGAGACCAAGGGGTGCTCACGGGCCACTCTCTGTCCTGCCCTGTCGCTTCCCGACCTGTTCTGCTCTGGCTCGCAGAACGCCCAGAGCGGCTGCGGATCGCTCAGCTCCGCCTCCATCGATGCGCTTCTGGCGGCGGTTCCGACCTATTTCAAACGGGCCGTGATCACGCCGGATCGCCGTCAGGCCTCGCTGGCCTTCGGCATCCGTCTGATGCCGCTGGCCCGTCAGGAGCAGGTGATCGCCTACATGCGCTCACACCTGCGACCCCCACCAGGGGTGACCGCCGAGCTGGCGGGCGTGCCGGTCCTGGCCGCGCAGGCCAACGCCGATCTGTCCTCGGTGGGGCGCCGTCTGCTCACGCTGCTGGCCGGTCTGCTGGCTGTGGGACTGGTGCTCCTGGTGATCTTCCGGCAGGCCGACCGGGCTCTGGTTCCGCTGGTCCCGATCGTCCTGGCCACCGGCTGGTCGGCCCTGATCGTCTACCTGATCGGGATCCCGCTCAATCCGCTTTCGGCCGCGCTGGGTGCGCTGGTGATCGCCGTCTCCACCGAGTTCAGCGTGCTTCTCTCCGAGCGCTTCCGGCAGGAGCGAGCCGCCGGCCATGACCTGGGCACCGCGCTGTCCCGCACCTATCGCTCCACCGGACGAGCCGTCCTGGCCTCAGGGATCACGGCCATCGCCGGCTTCGGCGTGCTGATGTTCTCCAACATCACGATGCTCAGGGACTTCGGATTCGTCACTCTGATCGATCTCTCGGTCTCTCTCACCGGAGTGCTGCTCATCCTGCCCGCGGTGCTGACGCTGTCCGAGCGCGGCCAGCTGGCCGGGAGCGTCCGGGCCGTGGCCGCGCGGTCACGCGGCGTGATGCCCAGGCTGCGGCGCCGCGCGCGCGTGGCATGAGCGACTCAGAAACGGACGAGGAGGAGCGTCCCCGGAAGGGTCTGGATCCCGACGAGGACGCCGAAGAGCGTCCGCGGCATCGCCTTGATCCAGACCGGGCCGCCGAAGCCGCGTCGCGCCGGGCCGCGCGGCGCCCACCTCCTCCGGTCATCGACACGCGGCGCTATCAGCGCGTGATCGGGCTGATCGGGCTGACGCTCGTGGTCGTGATCTCGGTGGCCTTTCTGAGCAGCAACCATGGGCAGGGGACGGCTGGGATTCCGAAGGGCGACCGGCTGCATTATTTCGCCGCCCCGCTGGCCACCTCGACCCTGAACGGGGACGCCAACCTCCATCCCCCGTGCACGCCCACCCGACACGACCCCCGGGCTCTCAACCTCTGCCTGCTGGCCAAGCAGGGCCCGGTCGTTCTGGGCTTCTTCGTGACAGGATCGGGAGGGTGCAAGGGGATGGTCGACGCCCTTCAGACCGTGTCCAAGCAGTTCTCGCCAGGCCAGGTTCAGTTCGCCGCCGTGGCTGTGCGGGCCAGCCATTCCGATGCCGCGTCGGCGGTCCGGCAGCAGCACTGGACCATCCCCGTCGCCTACGACGCCGATGGGGCCGTGGGTGCGGAGTACGGCGTGGAGGTGTGCCCGATCGTGGAGTTGGCCCAGCGCGGCGGACGAGTGAAAGAGCGGCTGATCGGCGAACGCTGGAACGATCCAGCGGTTCTGGCCGCGCATGTGCGGGCGCTCCTCAGGCAGGCCCCGGGTCGGTGAGCGGAGAGCCGGAGCTAGTCGCCGCTCCGGGGTTCGTGGACCCGGCCGTGGGCACGGAGCTACCGGGGCTCCGCCTGTCCTGGATAAGCGCGGAGGGGCGGGTGGGGGGGAGCCCCAGGTCGATCCGGCAGCGCCTTCGCGCCCTGTCCAACCGGTACAACGGCGCGAACGTGGTGGCCATGCGGACCCAGCCGATCCCGCATGCCTACCGGGCCTTCTTCCGCCAGATCGGCCTTGACCCGGACTCCACGCGGATTCCCAGCGAGGAGGTGGCGGTCGCGCGCCTGCTCCAGGGGGGACTGCGCTCGGAGGGGCTGCCCGGGGATGCGCTGCTCATCGCCCTGATCGAGACCGGCGTGCCGGTGTGGGCGCTGGACGCCGAGCGGGTGGATCCCGGAGGGCTGGGAATCCGCGTCAGCGTCGCTGGAGAGCCATTTGGATCACAGGGCTATCCACTGGCCCCGGGACGGCTGGTGGTGGCCGACGCGCAGCAGGCGCACGCGATCCTCTTCGGCGCCATCGCTCCCGGACACGAGGTCGCCAGGAGCGCCGCGCGGATGGTTCTGTTCGCCGTTGGGGTGAACGGAGTGCCGGACATCCACCTGGAGGAGGCGCTGTGGGTGTGCCGGGACGTCCTCGAGAGCTCCTACAGGGACTAGTGGACCCTTCCCGAGGGTAGTCACCGCTGGTAGAATTGGTTATCCACCTCGAGGAGAGTGCCATGGAGCTCCTGGAGCAGGACATAGGTGCGCCGATAGTCGATGTACCCGCAGCAGCGGGTCACGTAGGCCTCGACCTTCGCCGCGCAGACGAGCTCGCCGCCCGCCGGTCGATGCGAGCTCAGATCGCCCGCTTGGAGCGTGAGCTGGCCGGCGCCTTCGTTACCGCCTACCCGATGGGCGGACTGGCGGAGCCCAGCTCACCGGCCCGACACGACCCGCGGATGCTGTCCCTGGGCGAGCTCGAACGCAGCCGCGACGAGCTGGCCGAGCGCCTCACCGCGGCTCGCGTGACGATTGCCGAACGCGCCGAGGTCCAGACGGCCAAGCGCGTGGCCCTGGAGCGGATGCTCCTGGATCCGGCCAAGCACCGGTGGGAGCGGATCTCCTGCCGAGAGCTCGGCGAGTCCGGGTGCGGCGTGTGGCATGTTCGGCCCCGCCTTGGCCTGGTCGGAATGCTCATGGGGTGGTGGCAGGTCAAACTCTCCTCGGGCTGTCCGTTACCCAGGGCCGCGGTCCTTGGCCGCGGCCGATAGAGATCACCTCTCGCCGGTCCGACTCCGTTCGGAGCCAGGGGTTTCCTGAGGTCTAGTGCGCACCTTGCTCAGGACGGGTCTGGGGGCGGTATTGGTGGTGGCCATCATGGTCATCGGCAGCCTCGTGCTGTGGCTCGGCACGCCGTTGCTGTGGCTCTGGATCGGCTCCCAGATCGAGGCCCACAGCTCTCTCGGCGCGGCCGTGGGCGCCACCTTCTTCGGCGCAGTGCTCACCATCGTTCTGGTGGCAGCGGTGCTGTCAAAGCTGAGCAACCTGTACCGGGACAACCAGGTGGCCCGGGGCCAGGCCGATCCGGGACACGTCGTCCTGGAGATGGTGCTCGTGGTGAGCGCCAGCGTGTCGCTGGTGGCCTTCCTGGTCTGGTTCTTCTTCCTGGCCGGCGCCGAGCCGCTACCGGTTGGAATCAAGTTCTGACCGCCGCCCGCCCGTGTGGGAGGGGGCCTTGCGGGCGAGCGGCGGGCAGATTGGTGGACCCGCGGGGGCCGGAGCCTCAGGCCAGAGCGAGGACGGGCTCGCGCACGCCCGGACGCTCCACGGGTGGGACGATTTCCGGCTCCCGAGGGGCAGCTGAGCGCAGTGATCCCGGGGACACCTCGGGCTCCCGGCAGGTGCAGTCCTTCAGCTGGCCTGCCAGCAGTCGACGCTGGCGGTCGGTGAGCGCTCCCACGGGCTTGGTCTCGGTGATCTGGTTGCGCAGGAGGAACTTCCGGCATCTGGTGCTACCCCACCTCCGCTGGCTGAGCAGGAGCTCGCCGATCGCCCAGCTCTTGGCTGCGAGCGGTGGGTCGAGGATCACCTCCGCGGCTGACACCCCCCCGAAGGCGATCCGCCGCTTGAGCTCGGCCCGCGCCAGCCTGATCTCGTTGGCGCGTTCCAGGGCCTGGAGTCTCTGCGGGGCCCGGGTGGTGGTGACAGTCTCGCTCATGAACATCTCTCTCCCTGCTCCCCGTGGGGGAAGCTGACGCATTGCCTATTGTCCCGCCCTTGGCACGACGACTCCCAGCCGCTGGTCCCGGGGGGCGGGTCTTGCATCTTCGATTTACGCCGTTCGGTTTCTCCACTCGCTTCTGCCGCACCGACTCTCACCCCGAGAGTGGCGCTGCCGACCGAACGCCGAACCAACGCTGGGAAACGTTATGGAATCAGGTTGGTAACAGCAACGTCACAACTGCCTGGGCATGCGCTCAGAGCGGACTTTTTCTGTCGCCAAACGCTTGTGCATTGATGGACAAGCTGACGGCCCTCCGGAGGCGACTCGGAGGCGCTAGCCGGCGGTCGGCAGCGGGCCATGCTCGGCCTCGAACTCCTGCTTCGCGGAGGCGAAGATGTCGAGCGCCCGATCCAGCGTGGCCTCATCATGGGTGGCCATCACGCTGGTCCGAAGCAGGGCGCCGGATGGCGGAACGGCCGGGTGCAGCGCAACGTTGACGTAGAGGCCCGCATCGTAAAGCGCCTTCCACAGCACCCCCGCCTTCCAGTCGTCGCCGACCACCACCGGCACCACGGGCGTGATCACCTCACTGCCGTCAGGCAGCCGCGTGGGCTCGACCACCCGGAACCCGAGGTCGCTCAGTCCGCGGTGCAGGTAGCGGGCGTTTTCCAGCACCCGGGCGAACAGGGCCCGACCCTCGTCTGAGCGGCAGATCCGGACCGCGGCCAGCGTGGCGCCGACCGCTGCGGGTACGGCTGAGGCGGTGAACATGAAGGAACGAGCCTGGAAGCGCAGGAACTCGATGACGTCGGCCGGACCGGCGATCAGCCCCCCGCACGACGCCAGCGACTTGGAGAAGGTGGCCATCCGCAGGTCCACCCGGTCCTCCAGTCCGAACAGCTCGCACGTGCCGGCGCCGCGCGCTCCCAGGACGCCCAGGGCGTGGGCCTCGTCGACCATCAGCCGGGCTCCGAACTGCGAGCACATCTCCAAGATCTCGGGGAGCGGCGCCACGTCGCCCTCCATTGAGAACACACCATCGACCACGACCAACACCCCTCCGCCATCCGTGCTCGCCGCCTCGAGCCGCTTCTCGAGCAGGTCCAGTCGGTTGTGCCGGAAGGCTCGGACCTTGGCTCGGGACAGGATGCAGCCGTCGAGAATCGAGGCGTGGTTGGTCGAGTCGACGACCACCGTGTCACCCGGCCCCAGGATCGTGCCGAGGGCTCCCAGGTTGGCCTGATGGCCAGTCGTGAACACCAGGACGGCCTCGGCCCCCAGCCAATCGGCCAGCTCGCGCTCCAGCTCCAGGTGCAGCTGTGTGGTCCCGTTGAGAAACCGGGAACCGGTGACGCCCGTCCCGTAGGCCTGTAGCGCCTCCAGCGCACCCTGCTTGACGCGCTCGTCCCCGGTCAGACCGAGGTAGTTGTTGGAGCCCAGCATGATCCGCTCGGCGCCCTCCATCTCCACCACCGGAAGCGTGGGTCCCTCCAGCACGCGGAAGTACGGAACGATGTCGATCTCGCGTGCGGCCCGAATCAACTCCAGGCGCTCGTGCTCACGGGCCTTGGCGAAGACGTCGATCGAGGTCCGCATGCGCTGACAGTATGTCGCCCGTGGCCAATCGTGACCATCCAACGATCGAGGTCCGGCGTGAGGTCCGCCCCCGCTGGGCGTTCCGGCTGCCGCTGCAGAGAAGTCCGGACGGGCTGCTGCAGATTCGGGGGGGTGTGGTGCACCGCCTGGTCCACGCCCACGGCGAGCCGGTCGTGGTACGAGTGGCCCAGCTGGCTCCGCACCGGGTCCTGTTCGGCGCCCAGGCGACGGAGCCTGAGGCCGCAGAGTGGGGAATAGCTCAAATGCGCCGAGCCCTGGGAATCGACCAGGATCTGAGACCGTTCTACGAACGCTTCCGGTTCGATCCGCTGATTGGGGCCAGCGTGCGCCGGAACCCCGGGTTGCGCGTCTGGGCCAAGCCCGATCCATTCGAGGCGCTGGCCTGGGCGATCTGTGGTCAGCTCATAGAGGCCAGGGAGGCGGCGGCGATCCAGCGGCGGCTGGTCGCCCGGTTGGGCCGCCGCTGCCCTAGGACCAAACTGCGGGACGCTCCCACTCCCCACGCGCTGGGCGGTGCCTCGGTGGCCATGCTGTGCTCGTTGGGTCTGGCCGAGTCACGGGCCATCGCCATGGTCCGGGTCTCCCGTGAGGTGGCCAGCGGCCGCGTGGACCTGCACGCCCGCGATGTGGAGCAGGGGTGGCGCCGGCTGAAGGCGATCAGGGGCATCGGCTCCTGGACGCTTCAGATGCTGGCCCTCACAGGTCAGGGGAGGCTGGATCAGCTCCCGGCCGGCGACCTGGCGTACCTGAAGTTCGTGGGGCGCCTTCGCTCCGGCGGCCTGCCATCGGCCCGGGCCACCGAGGACGAGGTGTCTGAATTTTTCGCGCCCTACGCGCCCTGGGCGGGCCTGGCGGGGCTTCACGCTCTTCGGTGCAGCACGAGCTCCAGCCTCTCGACCGGGGCCTCGCCCAGCCCCCGGCGCATCTCGGCCTCGTCCTTGAACCGCTCGGGGAGCCGGCGACCCTCGCAGCCGACGCGGATGCTCTCGGCCTGAAACGGCCACGGCTCGAGCTCGAACGTCCGCTCGCCGTCGCCCGTGATCTGAAGGTCCACCGCGCCGGCACGAGTCGGGGCGCCCTTGGCTGTGGCCGGAGCCAAATCCAGACACAGCGCCAGCGACAGGTAGTCCCAGGTCCAGATCAGCAGGCTGTTGCGCTCGATGGCTCCGGGAGCGAGTGTCTCCGGGCGCCGGGGATCGTGGTCCAGAAGCGTGAGCAGACGCTCCTGGAACTTCCTGTGGGTGGCCAGAAAATCTCGGATGCGACGGGCGTCGGCGGGTGGTGAGCGATCCAGGTCCCGGCGCGAGTACAGCCGCCAGCCGTGCATCGACACGAGCATGGCCGCGTAGGCACTCTGGGACACCAGCCGGGATGGCCCCTCCTGCCACAGGCGCAGGTGGACCTCCAGCGGCATGTCCAGGAACGAATGTGGCAGCCCGGTGCGCTCGTCGAAGCTTGGTTCCGAGTCCCAGGCCGCCATCCCCACGTCATGCTGTTCGGCGGCCAGGCACACCTCCTCCCAGGGGTCGACCGAGCCGAACACATCGTTTCCCCACGCGCGGGCGATCTGGCCTGCCAGCCAGGCATGGGAGGCCTGCCCGATGGCCAGGACGCCTTCCTCGTCGTGGCGCAGCAGCATGGGAGCGCCCTACCCTAGCGACGTGTCCAGCCCCACGATGGAGAAGACATACGCCCGGCGCCTGGCGGTGGTCGTGGGGGCGGTCGTGTTCGTCGACACGCTCTTCTACGCCGCCGTCGTGCCGCTCCTGCCCACGCTGGCTCACCAGCTCCACCTCTCGAAGTTCTCCGCGGGGGTGCTGACTGCTTCCTACGCCGTGGGCACGTTCATCGGATCGCTCCCTGGTGGGTGGCTGACGGTTCGGATAGGGCCACAGCGGACGGTCTACGTGGGGCTGTCGCTCCTGGCGGTATCCACGCTGGCCTTCGGCTGGCTGCACGACGTCGTTGCCCTGGACACCGCCCGGCTCATCGAGGGAATCGGTGGCGCGTGCACCTGGGCCGGAGGACTGGTCTGGGTGACGGCCGGCGTCCCGCCCGAACAGCGCGGCGGAGCCATGGGCGGCGCGTTGGGAGCGGCCATCGCCGGCTCGCTGTTCGGTCCGATCATCGGCACGATCGCCAGCGGCATCGGCCGGGGGCTGGCCTTCAGCGGGGTGGTCGTCCTGGCTGTTCTGCTGATCGATCAGGCGAGGCGGCTGCCAGACGTCCACACGCCCTCCACCCAGCGCCTACGTGATATCGGCCCGGCCCTGGCCGGGACCGGGGCCGGCATGGCCTGCTGGCTCGTTGCGCTGCCGGCGATTGACTCTGGTGTTCTGGGCGTCCTCGGCTCCCTGCGGCTCCACCGCCTCGGCGCCACGGCCACCGCCATCGGCGGCACCTTTCTGATTTCAGCAGGGGTCGAGGCCCTGCTCACCCCGGTCGTGGGACGACTGTCAGACCGGCGTGGGCGCCTGGCCCCATTGAGGTTCGGTCTGGCGGGCACCGCCGCCGCGCTGGCCTGCTTCACCCTGCCGGACACGGCCGCGGGACTGGCGGTCCTGATCGTTATGACCGGAGCGATCGTGGCCGCCTTCTGGGCTCCGGCCATGGCCATGCTGTCCGAAACAGCGGAGTCAGGCGGACTGGAGCAGGGCTACGCGGCCGCCCTCATGAATATGGCCTGGGCCCTGGGCCAGATGGCCGGGGCAGGGGTCGGCGGGGCGATGGCCAAGGCGGCGGGAGACGTCGTTCCCATGATGGCCGCCGCAGGACTGGCCATCGTCACGCTGGCGATGCTCACCCGCAGAAGGGCTCGGGGTCTTGCCTATGCCAGAGGACCCGGAGCCTAGATTCCCTGACCAGCCAGGAACTCGTTCGTCGAGGCATCGGCCGCGGCGTTGGGGTTGGAGATCAGGTGGTGGCTGAGCATCCACCGCCCGTAGGCGCTCCACTGGACGGGGTCCTGCCATCCCCAGGGCTTTCCGGCCTGCGAGGGGAAGAACGCTGGCAGCGTGGCGTTCACGCTAGCCAGCTGGAGCTTTTCATCCAGTCCCGAGTTGGCCCGCACGAGGTTGGCCACGGCCGCCTGCGGGTTGCGGCGGGCCGACTCGTAGCCCCGGGCCACGGCCTGGACGAAGCGACGCATCAGATCGGGATGGGTCTCCAGGGTGCTGGCCCGGGCAACCAGAACGAGTTCGTCGTAGCTGGGAACCCCCACCTGGTTCATATGGATCACGTGGGGGTGCCGGTGCATCTGCGCCAGCTGGATTGCCTCGTAGTTCCAGTACGCCCCCAGCGCGGCGTCGATCCGCCCTGACACCAGCGCCGGTACCAGGTTGGCGCCCACGTTGACCTCCTTGACCGAGCTCGCCGGGACGTGAGCATGGGCCAGGGTCGTCTGCAGGTAGGCGTGCTGGTAGGGGATGCCGGCGTCGCCCACGGTCTTGCCCTTGAGCTCCTGTGGAGAGGTGATCCCGTGCTTCTTGCCCACGGATACGATCGAGGTCAGCGGCTGCTGGACGATCGCGCCGATCGAGACCACGGGGAGGTTCTGGTTGCGCGCCAGGAGAACCTCCGGCTCATACGACACCGCCACGTCGACCTTGCCCGCGGCGACGAGTTGGAGCGGGCTGGCCGGGTTGGATGGGATCTGGACGTGCACGTCCAGCCCGGCCCGCGTGAAGTCCCCCTCCGCCAGGGCCTGGTATATCCCCACGTGGTCGGCATTGGGGAACCAGTCGAGCATCAGCGTGAGCGCCTGCTTGGACTTGGCGGAAGGAGTGATGGTCTCGCTCTTCTCGCCGCACGCTGTCAGCACCAGCACGCTCACGAGGCAGATGGGCAGGAGTCGTTTCAAGGGTTGCTCTCTCCTCTTGGTTGATAGGCCCACGGCACGGCCAGCCGCTCGATCAGCGTGAGCAGGGCGAACAGGGCGATGGCAAAGAGGCACAGGATGATCACGCTGGCATACACCCTAGGCATCAGAAGCTGGGCGTAGGCCTGCTGGAACAGGTACCCCAAGCCTGAGTTCGAACCCGTGAACTCCGCGAACACCGCGCCGATCACGGCGATGGCGACGGCGATCTTGGTCCCCGTCAGGATGCCCGGCAACGCCGAGGGCAGCTCGACATGGCGAAACGTTCGCCGTCTGGGAGCATCGAACGTGCGCATGAGCTTCAGCAGAGCAGGATCCACCGCCGCCAGACCAGCCAGCGTCGTGACGACGATCGGGAAGAACGAAACGAGGGCGATGGTCAGCAGCTTGGACCCGATCCCGAAACCGAGCCAGAGTACGAACAGCGGTGCCAGGACAACCACCGGGATGGCCTGGGATCCAACCAGCAGTGGGTAAACCGCCTGGCGCATCGTGCGGGAGAAGTGGAGCGCGACGGCCAGCGCCAGCGCAACCGCGGCGGCCACGAGGACGCCCAGCAGCACCTCCTCAGCGGTGACCACGAAATTGGACCACAGCAGTGCTCGATCGACGTACAGAGCCTTCGCCACCGAGTGGGGAGCCGGCAGAAGCAGCGGATCCGCTCCTCCCAGGTCGACATACAGCTCCCAACATCCGATCAGGAACGCCAGAAGCAGCAGGGCCTGCCACGAGAAGCGCGGCCGCGCCTCGGGGTACCGCGCCAACGCCCAGGCCCACCACCGCCTCATCTCTGCACCCCCAGCACACGCAGTGCCCTCTCCCTGAGCTCCACCACCGCGGGGTCCGTCGGACGCCGGGGCTTGGGAAGGACGACCTCGATCTCGGCCACGCCCCGTCCGGGGCGCGGAGACATGACGACCACCCGATCGGCCAGGACAACCGCCTCCTCCACGTCGTGGGTCACGAGCACGGTGGTCCGCGGCTCGTCCTCCAGAACATGTCCCAGCCATCCGTGCATCTCCTGCCGGGTGATGGCGTCAAGCGCGGCGAACGGCTCATCCAGGGCCAGCACCGGCTTTCCGGCCAGAAGGGTGCGCAGGAAGGCAACGCGCTGGCGCATCCCCCCTGAGAGCTCCGCCGGCCGCGCCCGCTCGAACTCCGCCAGCCCGAACCGCTGCAGCCACGGCGCGGCCTGGGCGCGCGCGTTCTGACGATCGACTCCCCGGGCCCTCAGCGCCAGCGCCGCGTTGTCCAGGGCGCTCAGCCAGGGCAGGAGCAGGTCTCGCTGCGGCATGAGCGCGGCCGGAGCGCTCCTCACGGTCCCCGAGTCAGGCTCCTGCAGGCCGCAGATCAGCTCCAGCAGGGTGCTCTTGCCGCAGCCGCTCGGCCCCACCACGGCCACCACCTCGTGGGCCTCCGCGTGTAGGGACATGCCGGACAGCGCCTTGACGGCGGGCCCGCGGCGCGGCCGGAAGGTACGCGTCACCGACTCCACGGCGACACCGCCGGGCGCCTGCACGACAAGAGGCTCCTGATTGGGAGCCTCGAGCATCTCTGTTGTCGCTCCCTTCGCGGGCATTACCCCACAGGTTCGAAGGGTCAGCGCCGGGGCTCAGGTTGGCGCGCGCGGTTACACGCGACGCCGGGTTGAGCGGGGCGCTATCTCAGCCGGCTTTCCCGCCAGCACCCCTGGTTTTCAGGTACGCCTGGATGCTAGCGCTCGGGAGGGTGGGTCACGCGGGTGCCGGGCGCGGCCCGGGGTGCGTCGCATGCCGAGGCCCCTTTTGTCGCTCTCGATCGCAGCCCACCCCACCACGCGCAGAAAGGGGCGGTATACGCCCATTACTGCGCGTGGTACCCGGCGACGTCGGCGAACGCAACAAAGTGGGCGCGATCGAGCCGCGCCACCAGTCTCCTCGCGACCGGGCCGCGCCCCGCCTCGCACGACCGAGGCGCCCCCGGCGCCGCCGGAAGCCTCAATAAACCTGCGGCGCCGTGAGCGCCTTGACGAACTCCTCCAGTTGATCCGTGCGCCAGCACTCGAACGCCGTGCAGTGCCGCTCGTAGGCGGAGATCACCGAGTCTCCGTAGTTCCAGTACAGCCGCGGCTCCGGGTTGAGCCAGAACGTCCGTCCGGCCCGGGCGGTGATGGCGGCGAATATGTCATCGCGGGGCGGCCGACCGTTCGTGCGGGCGTCTCCCAGCACGATGACCGTGGCGCGCGGATGCAGTTCGTCCACGATCAGGGCCAGGAACTCCTCCCACACGCGCCCGTAGTCGGTGTAGCCCGAGATGTCGGCCACCCCGGCGTCCCGCGATATGGCCTCGCTGGCCGCCTTGAAATCCCGCTCGCGCTCGAACACGTCCGTCACCTCGGAGATGCGCTCGATGAACACGAACGAGCGCAGCTTGCGGAACGCGTCGTGGAGCGCGTGCAGGACGCTGAGGAAGAACGTGGATGCGCTGGTCACGCTGGTCGACACGTCGCAGAGCACCAGGATCTCCGGCCGCCGCGGGCGCTGGGGCCGGTACTTCAGCGCGATCGGGACGCCGCCCGTCTGGAGCGAGGCCCGCATCGTGCGCCGGACGTCCACGTGCGCGTGTCGCTTGCGGCCGCGCAGCTCCTGCCCCTGGGTGGCCAGGCGGCGCTTGAGCTGGGCCACCACTCGGTGGACAGCGGCCAGATCCTGGATGGGGCCGCTGGGCAGCGCGCGGTCCAGCTCGTTCAGCGGCCGCTTGGGCGGCAGCGAGGCCGTGCGCTCGATCAGCGCCCGTTCGAGCTCCCGGCGCAGATGGGCCTCGAAGCGACGAAGCTGCTCGCGGGGCGTCCCGTGGTGGCGCGGGTCATCTTCGGGCAGGTCAGGCTGGGGTTCAACCCGCAGTCCCAGAGCGCGTCGGATCCGTTGAACATCCACCCCCAGCACGCCGGAGCCCTCTCCCTGCCCGAACGCCGCGATGGCCAGGCGGGCCAGGTCACGCAGGGCAGCCTCCGAGCCGTCCCGCAGCGCCGCGGCGATCTGCTGCCTGAGCGTGTCCAGGTTGATCTCTGCATCGCCCTCCAGCCCGCGGTCGCTCTCGGTGATCTGGCGGCGGGCCGCCTCGGCCTCGGCACTGCGGAAGAAGAAACGGTCGAACACCAGATCGAACACCCGGCGGTCATCAGCCGACTTGGCCAGCGTGGCCGCGATGGCCTCCTTGAACTGGGTTTGATGGCTCCACTGCACGTGCTCCAGGGCGCCGAAGGCATCCAGGATCTCCGAGGTTCCGACGGCCACCCCCTCGATGCGGAGGTCCTCGGCGAAGGCCAGCAGCTCGCCGGCCAGACCGCCGGGGGTCCGCTCGGGTAGCGCCTCAGCAGGCACGGGGATCGGTCAGGAGCGCCTCAGCCGGCATGGGCCTCCAGTCCGCGCCCGTCAGGCCGTGGCGGCGGCATCACGCTCCAGCACCACACCCACCCGTGAGGCCACGGTGTCCAGGTCAGTTCGGTGCTTGAGGATTACGCTCATCGTCTTGCTGAACACCCGCTCATCGATGTCATGGGCGCCCAGCAGCAGGAGCGTGCGTGCCCAGTCGATCGACTCGGCGATGCTCGGTGGCTTCTTCAGGTCCAGGTCACGCACCCGGTGGATGATCTCCACCAGCTTGCGGGCGAGCGCCTCGTCCAGGTCAGGAGAGTGCAGGCGCACGATCTCCAACTCGTGCTCAAGGTCCGGATAGTCCAGCCATAGATACAGGCAGCGGCGCTTGAGCGCCTCTGTGAGCTCACGCGTGTTATTGGAGGTCAGCAGGACCACGGGTCGCGTCCGGGCCTCGATCCGACCCAGTTCCGGGATCGAGATCTGAAAGTCTGAGAGCAGCTCCAGGAGCATGGCCTCGAACTCCTGGTCGGTCTTGTCGATCTCGTCGATCAGGAGCACCACGGGCTCCGCCGCCACGATGGCGGTCATCAGCGGCCTCTGGAGCAGGAACGCCTCCCCGAAGATGTCGTCCTGCACGTCATCCCATCCCGCGCCCTCGGACTCCGTCTGGATGCGCAGCAGCTGCTTGCGGTAGTTCCACTCATACATGGCCTTGGCCTCGTCCAGCCCCTCGTAGCACTGAAGTCGCACCAGCCGGCGGTCCAGATGATCCGCCAGGGACTTGGCCAGCTGGGTCTTGCCCACCCCCGCGGGGCCCTCCACGAGCACCGGCTTACCCAGCTTCGTGGCCAGGAACGACACCAGGGCCGTCGAGTCACCGGGCAGATACCCCACTCCCCGTAGGCCCTGGGCGACCTCCTCGGGAGAGTCAGGTGCTGGCGTCTCGCGGCCAGTGTCCTCAAGGGGCGTCGAGGTGTGATCCATGAGTGGTGTCGTCAAATATAGGGTTCTTGTGATGTTTCGCCTCCTCTCGACCGTCGGTAGCCTCGCCGTGGGATCGGTGGCGGCTGCCATGGGGGTCGGCTTTCTGGTCGGGGTATTCGGCCACGTCATCAAGTCTCGACTGCTGATCCTCACGGGGATCATGGTCGTGGGTGCGGCGAGTGCGTACATCGCGTTCGGGGTCGCGAAGGTCGCGGGATGACGCGACCCCGGGGCCGCGACCGCGCCGGGATGACGCGGCCGCGGGGCCGCGACCGCGGTGTGATAACGCGGCCGGTGTAGGCTCCCGACATGGGGATCGATGCGCCACCGGCGCTATCGGACATCGACCTGGGGTCGCTGGAGTTCTGGAACAAGCCGGCGCTGGAGCGCGACCAGGCGTTCGCTGTCCTGCGGCGCGAGGCGCCCGTCTCCCATCACCAGCCGCTGGAGGACATTCTGGGGCTCTCCGAACGCGACGAGCGTGGCTACTGGGCGATCGTCCGGTTCGAGGACATCCGGCACGTCTCCCGTGACCCGGCCACCTTCTGCTCAGGACAGGGGGTCCAGTTCGGCGATGCGCCGCCGGAGATGCTGGAGGCCTCGCAGTCGTTCCTGGCCATGGACGCGCCGAGGCACACCAAGCTGCGCGGACTGGTCTCCGCGGCGTTCACCCCGCGCCAGGTGCGCCGCATCGAGGAGGGCATTCAGGCCAATGCGCGGCGCATCATCGAGGAGGCGGCGCCCACCGGTGGCGGCGACTTCGTCGAGCTCATCGCCAAACGATTGCCGCTGATCACCATCTCGGACATGATCGGGGTCCCCGAGTCAGACCGGGAGCGCGTCGTAGCGGCCGCCGACACGCTGGTCACCGTGGCCGATCCGGAGGTCAGCCGCGATCAGTCCCCGCTGGAGGCCCTCGGCCAGGCACTGTGGACGCTGACGGCGTTCGCCAAGGAGCTGGCCGCTCAACGGGAGCAGACCCCGAGCGAGGATCTGATGACCGCGCTGGTCCAGGCCGAGGTCGACGGCGACAAGCTCACCCACGACGAGATCGCCGCGTTCTTCGTGCTCCTCTCGGTGGCCGGAAACGACACCACCCGCCATACGACGTCCCACGCCATGCGGGCCCTCACGGTAAATCCGGAGGAAAAGGCCAAGCTGATCGCCGACCTGGACGCCGGCCTGCCGGTGGCCGTGGAGGAGTTCGTCCGCTGGGCCACGCCCGTTCTCACCTTCCGGCGCACCGCCACCCAGGACACGGACATCGCCGGCCAGCCAATCGCCAAGGGCGAGAAGGTCGTGCTCTTCTACCACTCGGGTAACCGGGACGAGACCGTGTTCGAGGATCCGTGGCGGTTAAATGTCGCCCGGCATCCGAACTACCACGTCGGCTTCGGAGGGGGCGGGCCGCACTACTGCCTTGGGGCTTCGCTGGCGCGCACGCAGCTGCGGTCGATATTCGGCGAGCTGCTCCGGGTGATGCCGGACATCGAGGCCGACTAGCCCGAGCTGTTCAAGCCCAGCTCGTTCATCCATGGCATCAAGCGGATGCCGTGCTCGTTCACGGCGCGCGCCTGACGCCGCCCGCGGCCGCCGTCCTACTCGATCGGGATGTCCTTGACCTCGGGCGGCTCCGGGCGCCGTCCCTCCAGGCGTTCGATGTACCAGTCGATCAACGCGCGAACGGCCAACAGGACCTCCTTGAGCGCCTCGGCCAGGCGCTGAAGCACCTCAGGCGGCACGAGCTCTCTGAGTGACCGGGCCGCGCTGATGAGCGCATCCAGCTCGGCCCCGGCCGAGGGCGACTGACGACGATCCCGAGGGGTCTGCCAGCCGGCGGGTGGGGGCTTGCCCTGCGACTCCGTCGGGTCAGGCCCTCGAGCCCGGTTGGCCTCGGCCTCGGCGATCAGCCGCTCCGCACGCTCGGAGGCCTCCTCAAGGCGGTCCTCGAGTCGCCTCAGGGTCTCCCGGTGTTCATCGGCCATTCTCAGAACCTGACCGCATCGAGCCTGTGAAGGTCACCTCAAGCCGCCCCTCCTCGAATCGGGCCCCGGCGGGCTCGAATCCCGACATCGCGCTGGGGAGCATGATCATCCGCTTGTGTCCGTCGACCCGAACGATCAGCTCCAGGCCGATCTTCTTCAGGCTGATCTCGCCCTTGTCGGCGAGCGGCAGCGCCAGGCTGAGCCTGGCCTCCCCGTCTGCGACCTGGAGCTCCTGCGTCACCTCCTCGTGCAGCAGCGCAGCGGGATCGGCAGGCGCCGAGCCGAAGAGCTCCGTGGCCAGTCGATCCAGCATGTCCGGTCCCACGACCTCCTGGTCGAAGTAGGGCGCGCAGAGCACTGGGACGGGGGCAAACGCATCGTGGACCATCTTCAGGTTCTCCTCCTGCACAGCTCGCCAGCCCGCAAAATAGTCCCCCACCTCGGAGGGAAATATGCGGTTGACGATCACTGCGTCCGTCAGGTAGCCGTACAGATTGAGGTAGGTGAAGGTGCGCATGGCCTCGCCGATGACCATCTTCTCCGGGTTCATGACCAGGCGGACACTGGCGTGCCGGCGGTCACGCATAATCTCGTTCATCGCGATCAGGTTGGATGACAGGCGGCGGATGTCGGCGAACACGGCGTGGGTGGGGAGGGGGATGTCCAGGAGCGAGCGCGCCAGCGGCGCCGCCGCGGCCAGGATCTGGCCCTCCATCGGAAACACCTTCTCGATCCACCACTGAGCGACGTCAGGGAACGACAGGAGCCGGAGCGTCTCCCCCGTGGGCGCGCAGTCCACGACGATGACCTCCCACTCCCCGGATTCATGCGCCGCCTGGAGGCGAAGCAGAGAGAACAGCTCATCCATGCCCGGCGGAACGGTCAGCTCTTCGGCCGAGATGCGATCAAGACCGCGCTCCAAGAACAGCTCGCTCAGCCACTCCTGAACGCCTGACCAGTGACGCTCCATCTCCTCCTGGGTGGCCACCTCCAGCGCCCACAGGTTCGGACCCACCTCCTGGGCCTGGCCAGAGAGCGGGATGCCCAGCGAATCGGCCAGGCTGTGGGCCGGGTCGGTGGAGATCAGCAGGGTGCGTCGGCCGCCGGCTGCGCAGGCGCGCGCCGTGCAGGCGGCCACCGAGGTCTTGCCCACGCCGCCCTTGCCGGTATAGAGGATCGTCCTCGCCCGCATGGCGCACGAGTCTATGGCTACCGGCGTCTACAGGCGCGGCCGCGCAGGGGCGTTGCTACATTCGCCCGCAGGACGCCGGCAGTCTCTCTCCGCCGCGACCATCGGAGCAGGAGCATGACTCATATGCACAAAGGCAACTGGATGCCGCGCGCCGGCGCGCTTCTTCTGACCCTGGTCGCCGTGGGCCTGGGCGTGGCCGGCTGCGGCGGCAGCTCGGACAACGCGGTGGGCCTTCTCCGGGCCACCTTCAGCGGCTCTCATCAGGTCAAGAGCGGCAAGCTGAACGTCGCCCTGCTGGTGAATCCGTCCGGGTCGAGCACGATCAAGGGCCCGATCTCGCTCAGCTTCGGGGGCCCGTTTCAGAGCCTGGGAGCGGGCAAGCTGCCCGAATCGGCCTTCACGGTGACCCTGCGCGCGCTGGGGAACGCGGGCTCCGTGGCCATCATCTCCACCGGGAAGCACGGGTACGTGACCTACCAGGGCTCCAGCTACCAGCTGCCCCAGTCCGATTTCCTGAAGCTGGAGTCCAGCTTCTCGCAGCTGGCCTCCTCGGCCGGATCCAGTAAGCAGTCCGGCGTTCTCAGCAAGCTGGGAATCAATCCGCTGCATTGGCTGACCAACCCGCAGGTCGTGGGTACCCAGCATGTGGGCGGCGTGCAGACCACCCACATTCACGCGGGCATTGACGTGAACTCGTTCCTGAAGGACTTCAATACGTTCCTGCAGAAGGCGTCATCGCTCAACATCCCCGGTAGCGGGGGCCTCTCCAATGGGCTGTCCCCCAGCACCATCAACGCCATCGCCGGGGAGATCCAGAGCCCGAGCTTCGACGTCTGGACGGGCGACCCCGATAAGACCCTGCGCCGCGTGGTCATTCACCTGACGCTCCCCGTCACCGGTCAAATCTCCACCCTGCTCGGAGGCCTGAAGTCGGCGGGCATCGGGCTGAGCTTGGACTACTCGGACCTCAACCACCCTCAGACCATCACGGCGCCCACCTCGCTTCAGCCCTACAGCGAGTTTCAGTCCAAGCTGGCGGCGTTGATCACGGCCGTCCGCAGCCAGTTGACCAGTGCCGTGGCCGGCGGACTGAGCGGCGGCACCACGGGTGGCAGTACCCCCGGCGCTGGCGAGAGTGGCGGGACGGGCAACGCCGGGCAATACCAGGCCTACAGTCAGTGCATCCAGGCGGCCGGCGGCGACGTGAGCAAGATGCAGCGCTGCGCAGGCCTGCTGGGCAGCGGCCCGTAGGGGCTATTCCTCCAGCTCGTCCGGCTCGAGTTCATCCACCTCGTCCTCATCGTCCTCGATGAGGGTGTCCGGATGAAGCCGGGCCTGGAAGGTCTCGAGCAGCTCGTCGCGGCGGTGCTCGTCGACCGGTACCTCGTCGGAGATCAGGACCCAGTCCGCGCCCTCGAACTCCTCCATGCTGAAGATCTCAGCGTCCAGCTCGGGTGAGTCGTCCACCACCACCAGAACCTCGGTCTGGGGATTGAAGTAGGTGCCCGGACGATTGATGAGCTCGTCCAGTTCAAGTTGCCGACCCTCAGCCATCGCGCGCAGCCTATCTCATGCCCGCCGTGACGGTCTCGGCTGCCGCAAGCCCGTGAGGGGCCGCGCCCCTTTACAGATCGCGCAGCTTCTGAAGCTCGCGCTGCACCTCGGCCTCGATGTCCAGCGGCGGTTTGCCGGCGCGAGTTCGCCGGTAGTTGCGGGCCACCACCAGGTCGCGGATCTCCGAGCGGAGCTCTGGATCGAAGGTCTGAGGGGTGAGGCGGGAGATCTCCTTCTCCACGTCCAGTTCCTCTTCGCCGCGCCGGCGCCGGCGGGCGTTTCGGGCCTCCATCAGCTGTCGGATCTCCTCGTCTCGCTCCTGGTCGGCGGACATGGCCTCTGCAGGACGGTGCTCCTTC
>JBJMLC010000106.1:0-55695 GCA_045805485.1 Solirubrobacteraceae bacterium
CATCGCGAGGAGGCCCGGGTTGGGCCAGCGTAGCCGCAAGCGGGGCCAGCGACAGAAGGCGCCCTCGACCGTAGCTTCGCCCGCCGGCGCTGCCTACCGGAGCCGAAGCGAGCAGAAAAATGCCGCGGTCAGAGCCGGGCTGAAGCCCCTGGGGCCCGGGGAGCGCCCATGGCCGATCACGGTGGGCGCACTGCTCGCGGCCGCCAGCGGAATCTCGCAGTTGGTCCTGTACATCGTCGGGGTCCGGCTCAAGACATCGGGACTGAAGGCAGCGGCCGGCCAGACGATCGTGTTTGCCGTTCTGATGCTCGTCTGCGCGGCGGGGATGTGGTGGCTGCGCTACTGGGCGGTGCTCGGCTTCATGGCCCTGCTGGCCATCCTGGTCACGTTCGCCGTGGGATCGCTGATCACGGCCTCCAGCGTGCTCGGGGCAGTGGTGGCGGTGGCCATCGTCGGTGGAGGCGGCTACCTGTTCTTCAAGCTGGTCAGGGTGCTGAGCCGTATCCAGATGCCGAAGTTCCCCGGGAGCTGAGGGCGCCGCGGGCCCTTCGATAGGCTGCGGCGCCGATGCCAGAGTCCTCGTACGACTGCGTCGTGATCGGCTCCGGGCCGGGGGGCTATGTGGCGGCGGTGCGGGCCGCCCAGCTGGGGATGCGAACCGCGGTCATCGAGAAGGACCGGGTGGGAGGCCGGTGTCTGAACTACGCCTGCATTCCGGCCAAGGCCGTGCTCCGGGTGGCTGATGTCCTGACCGAGGTTCGGGAGGCGGGGGACTTCGGAATCCGGGTCTCCGAGCCCGAGGTCGACTACCCGGCGGTGGGCCAGCGACGTGAGAAGGTCATCTCCACTCTGACCGGCGGCGTGGCCGGACTCTTCAAGAAGAACGGAGTGGAGCTGATAGAGGGAGAGGCGCGACTGGCCGGCGGTGGGACCGTCCAGGTGGGCGAGCAGCAGGTCGCCGGCAAGACGATCGTTCTGGCCACCGGATCCGTGAAGCAGCCCATCCCTGGAGCCCAGTTCGGAGGCCGGGTGATCGGCACCGAGGAGGCCTGGGCGCTGCCCGAGCTGCCGAAGTCGATGGCCGTGGTGGGTGCCGGAGCCTCAGGGGCCGAGATCGCGTCGGCCTATGCCCGGCTGGGGGTGGAGGTGCTCCTCTTTGAAGCCCTGGAGCGGGTTCTTCCCACCGAGGACGCGGACATCTCGAAGGTGGTGGAGCGAGGATTGAAGCGACAGGGGATCACGATCCACACCGGCACGTTCGTGACCGACATCTCCGCGGCGAGAAAGAGCGTCAGCTTCACCCACGGCGAGGAGTCAAGGGACGTTGAGTGGCTGGTCATCGCCACCGGCCGAGCGCCGGACGTGGAGGCGCTGGGGCTCCAGGAGGGCGGGGTAACGCTGAGCGAGAACGGGCTGGTGGAGGTGGACGGGGCAATGCGGACCAGCGCCGAGGGTATCTACGCGATCGGAGATCTGGTGCGGGGTCCCGCCCTGGCTCACAAGGCCTCCGATGAGGGAGTGATCGCCGTGGAGGATGCAGCCGGCCTCCAGACCCATCCGATCGAGTACGTGGACATCCCGCGGGCCACCTTCTGCATGCCCAACGTGGGCAGCTTCGGCCTCACCGAGGCCCAGGCCCGTGAGGAGGGGCATGACGTCGTGACCGGCAAGGTGCAGTACGGGGCTGTGGGAGCGGGCACGGTGTACGGCGACCGCACCGGATTGGTCAAGGTCGTCGGCGAGCGTAAGTACGGCGAGCTCCTGGGCGGTCACATCGTGGGGAGCCGAGCCACGGAGCTCATCCAGGAGCTGGTCAATCTGCGCTTGCTGGAGGGGGGATACCCCGAGCTGGCGCGGATCATCCACGGCCATCCGACGCTGTCGGAGGCGGTGATGGAGGCAGGACGTGCCGCAGACGGCTGGCTGATCCACGGCTAGCAGCGCGATGCAGCACCTGGGGCCGCGCATGGCCGAGCAGCCGATCTTCTATTACGACCTGGGCAGCCCCGAGTGCTACCTGGTGGCCGAGCAGGTGATGCACGCGCTGCCGGTTCCGCCGGAGTGGGAGCCGGTCCGTTCATCCGCTCTCACGAGCGAACCGGAACCGATCGACCGAGTGCGCATCGAGCGCCTGGCCGGAACCATGAGCCTTCAGCCGGTGCGCTGGCCGCCGGAGCTTCCGCCCCAGAGCGAGCTGGCCATGCTCGCCGCCACCTACGCCAAGCAGATCGGCCGTGCTGTGGCCTTCTCGCTGGCCGCGTTTCGGCAGGCGTTCGCCGCGGGACGAGACCTGGGCGCCCCGGACACGGTCCTGATCGCCGGAGCGGCCTGCGAGATGCATCCCACCGCGCTGCTCAAGGCGCTGGAGCGCCGCTCGGTGGCGCAGGCGCTCCAGACGGCGGGGGCCAGGGCTCGGCGCGCCGGGGTGAGGAGCCTGCCGGCGATCCAGGTCGGAGAGGGTGTGTTCTGCGGAACCGACGCGCTGAAGGAGGCGGCCGGGGCCGTGGGGCACGCGGCCCCGGCCAGTCAGGCACACCGGCCGTGAAGGCCAACCGCGCCTACCACCTGATCGTGTCCCGCGAGGGCATCGAGCCGGCGTTCATGGCCGACCAGGCCAGGCTCGACAGGATTGAGGTGATCTCCATCGACGACGGCGAGGTGGCCTTCTACTGGGATCTCCCGGCCAAGCGGGCGGCGCGTTTGCTCAAGGAGCTACGGGCCGACCTGGCGGGTATGGAGGCCACCGAGTTCTTCGACAAGTGGGTGGGCGCAGATGCCGAGGACCTGCAGTGACCGGCGGGGGGCCCAAGGGCGAGACGCAGGTGGTGCAGCCGACAGCCGTTGAGCGGACCATCGCCCGACGGGTGGCCGAAGCGCGGGCCACGATTCCGCACCTGGAGCTGAGCGTCGATCTGGCGTCGGACGGGGCGCTGGACACGGCGCGCCTGGTCAGGGCGTGCGCGTTGGCTCTGCGAGAGCACCCCCGGGCCAACGGCGCCTACCGGGATGGGCAATTCGAGCTGTACTCCCGGATCAACATCGGGCTGGTCATGGCTGACGAGGACCGGTATCTCATCCCCACACTGTTCGATGCCGACGAGCAGACGCTCGAACAGCTGGAGGAGGCGATCGGCCGGCTGGCGGCCCAGGCGGCCGGCGGGCAGCTCGGGGCCCCGACCTTTTCAGGCGCCACGTTCACGGTGTGGAACGCCGGGGAGCACAGCATCGCGCGAGCCAGCATCCCGATCGTGCCGCCCCAGGCCGCCGCCCTGGCGGCGGGCACCGGCTCCCTGACGCTCGCCTGCGATCACCGGATGCTCTACGGCGCTCTCGCGGCGCGGTTCCTCAACTCGGTGAAGCAGCGGCTCGAAGCGGGCGAGCCGTGATCGGCGCCGGGCCGGGGTCCGCGCCCAGGCGTTCCCGCATGGTCTGGATGGCGACGGGATTGCTGTCCACGAGCACAAAGCGCCGGCCGAGCTGACGGCACACCGCGCCAAGGGTGCCCGAGCCGGCAAAGGGATCCAGGCACCATCCGCCGGGACGCGAGGAGGCGCCCACCAGCCGCCGCACCACGCCCTCAGGCTTCTGGGTGGGGTAGCCGGTCTTCTCAGAACCATTCGTGGGCACGATCGTGTGGAACCACACGTCGGTGGGACGCTTGCCCCGCCGGGCCTTCTCGGGACCGACCAGGCCAGGCGCCATGTAGGGCTCGCGCTCCACCCCGTCGGCATCGAAGTGGTGACCACCCGGCGTGCGCACGTAGACGAGGATCGTGTCGTGCTTGGCCGGCCAGCGGCGCCGCGGCTTGGCGCCGTAGTCGTAGGCCCAGATCAGTTCGTTGAGAAACGCCTCCCGCCCGAAGACCTCATCCAGGAGGAGCTTGCAGTAATGGGCCTCCCGGTAGTCGATGTGGAAGTAGAGCGTCCCGTGGGGAGCCAGGAGCTCCCGAATCCGGCGGAGTCTCGGCTCCAGGAAGGCCAGGTAGTCGTCGAACTCATCCTCGTAGGCCAGGGTGCGCAGCAGCCGGGTGCGGTACCGGCGGCCTCCGAACCCTTTCCGCTCCCCGTCCTGCGCCGCGGCGACGCTGAGCGTGTGCCGCGCCTGGGCCCGCCCGGTGTTGAACGGCGGGTCCATGTAGACCAGATCGAACGCCTCGTCCGGGAGTGTGGCCAACGCCAATGCGTTGTCGCCCTGGATCAGCAGATCGTCGTCAAGGGCGAGAGCGTCGTCTGCGTGGCACTGGCGCATCGCCGGGAAACGCTAACGCCGGGCGCGGGCGCCACGGGCCGAGGCCTTCTTAAGAGAAGGAAAACGCTCGCCCGATAGGATCGTCGCGTGCTCGTGAATCGCTTCCAGGCGCTCCTGGCGCACCCCGTGCGCGGGCGCATGACCAGATTCGCGATCAGCTCGATGGTCGCGGCCGGGACCAGCGCAGTGGTGCTGGCCGTCCTGTACGCGATGAACGTCGACACGACTGTGTGCACGATCCTGGCGTTCTTCGCCGGCGCGATCCCGAACTGGAGCATCAACCGCCGCTGGACCTGGAAGGTCCGGGGCCGGGTGGCCTTCGGTCGTGAGATCTTCGCCTACCTGGTGATCTCGGCCACGACGCTCGTGCTGCTCTCGCTGGCCACCAACTGGACCGACGATCACGTCAAGAGCATCGCTCCAGGCCATGGCCTCCGAGTGCTGCTCGTGGACGCGTCCTACTTCGCCGTCCTCGCGCTCCTGTACGGAGTGAGGTTCTTCCTCTACGAGAAGTGGATCTTCTCGGGCCGCAGCCGGGTGCGGGCTGCCTTGCGATCCCGCCGCCAGGTGTGGAGCGCCGCGCGGGCGAACCGGACGCCGTAGCGAAAGTTCCCGTCCTTCTTCGTGTGCCCGGCGTGGCTGGCCCGGTCACGCATCGTGGTGGGCACCTCGGCCAGCCGATATCCGTTCAGGGCCGCGCTGATCATCAGCTCCGAGGCCTGATACTGCGGCTGCTCGAGCGTGACCGCGGCTGTCACCTCGGACCGCATGGCCCGCAGCCCACAGGCCGGGTCGGTGACGCGGCTGCGCACCGCCAGGCTGAACAGAGCGCCGAACACCACCACGCCCAGCCGGCGGACCGGGTCCGTGGTCAGCTCCGCGCCCAGGCGCCGAGATCCTGAGACGAAATCCGCCCTGTCAGCCAGGATCGGCTCTACCACCCGGGCCAGCTCCTCAGCCTCGTACTGCCCGTCGGCATCGATCGTGGCGATGATCTGAGCGCCCCGCGCCCGGGCCAGCCAGTACCCCAGCTTGAGGGCGGCGCCCTGGCCACGGTTGACCGGCACGTCGCACACCAGCGCGCCGGCGGCGATGGCCCGCGCAGCCGTGGCGTCGGCCGATCCGTCAACCACGACAATCACCTCGGTCTGCAGGCCAGCGGCCTCACGCGGTATCTCCGCGATCACCTCGGCGACCGTCCCCTCCTCGTTGTACGCAGGGATGACAATCGCCAGGGGAGCCCCGTTGTTGGGCGGATTGGACGCCAGGAACGCGGCGGCGGCGTCCCGCTCGACACGATCGAGCGCCTGCAGCTCGACCTCGGTCTCAAACGGAGTCGGGGAGCTCGTGTGGCGAGCGGATCCGATCGAACTCATCGGGCCACCCCCACGGCTCCGACTCCGGCGGCGACGGCGTCAAGATCGATTCGGGACCACTCGTCCCAAACCTCGGCCAGGCCCTCCTCAAACGTGTAACGAGGGTTCCAACCGGCTGCTTTGGCCTTGCTTGGGTCGACGATCACGGCGGGCATCTCTCCCGGACGCGCCGGGCCGTGCTGGACGTCGAACTCGGCCCCCGTGACCTGACGGACCGCCTCGATCACATCGAGCACCGAGAGCGAGCGCCCGGCTCCGATCACGGTGGGTCCGGCCCATCGCTCGTCGAGCAGCCCGAGCCTGATCGCCGCCGTGACATCGGCCGCGTGCACGTAGTCCCGCACCTGACGCCCGTCGCCGTAGACCTCGAACGTCCGTCCCAGCCGAATCGCCCGCATGAGCCTGGCCACGATGCTGTCCTTGGCCTGCATCCCAGGGCCGTAGACATTGGTCAGCCGCACCACCGCACAGCGCAGGTCGTAGGAGGCCGTATACGCCGACATCATCATCTCGCCCGCGGCCTTGGTGGCGCCGTAGGGCGTGAGCGGCCCCAGAACTTCAGACTCGGTGATGGCCGGGCCGCGCATGGGTCCGGTCACGGCATTGGTGGAGGCGAAGGCCAGCGACCTCGCGCCCGCGTGGCGGGCGCCCTCCAGCAGCATCGCCGTGGCCTCCACATTGGTCCGGTGGGTGAGCACGGGGTGCTCCACGGAGCGCAGCACCGACGTCACCGCGGCAAGGTGAACGACGCCGTCGACGCCCCCGTCCAGTGCGGCGCCAAGCACGTCGGGCTCAGCCATGTCGCCCTGTACGAGGTCGATGTCGGGATCGGGGTGGGGCTGGAGGTCAAGCACCCGGACGCGGGCGCCTGATGCAAGCAGGTCGGCCACCACATGCCGGCCGATGAATCCTGACCCTCCGGTGACCAGGATGCGGCGCCCCTCCAGTGTGCTGGGGCTCCCCGACGCTGTGGGGCTCACGTCTTGGCCAGCTCGCGCCCCGTGCGCGGCAGCTCGCTCGTCGTCTGAGCCCACTTGACGGTGGGCATCATCGCCGCCAGATCGACCCGCTCCCGATTGCTCTCCACCACGTCAAAGAGGTGGTCGAGCAGGGTCGTGGAGAGGAGCGTGGGCTTGAGGCCCAGACTCTCCAGCGCGGTATGAACGACCTGGTAGTAGTGGTCGTAGATCTCCACCCGGGGGTTGTCGACGTGGTCGATCGTGACCTCGCCCTGCGAGCCCGGCCACTTCGGGTACTCCGCGGCGACGCTCTCGGCAAGTTCGTTGATCGACTTTGTCTCGGTCATCTGGTTGAAGACGCGGAACTCCCCGGCGGCGGCCGGATTCTCCGAGGCGATGCGGATGCACTCCACCGTGTCGACGATGTTGATCAGCCCCCGGGTCTGTGAGCCGTTGCCGTACACGCTGAGCGGATGCCCGAGAACCGCCTGGATGATGAAACGGTTCAGCACGGTGCCGAACACGGCGTCGTAATCGAAGCGGGTGGCCAGCCGCGGGTCGAGCTTGGTCTGCGCCGTCTCGGCGCCGTACACGACTCCCTGGTTGAGGTCGGTGACCCGCATGCCCCAGATGCGACACCCGAACTCCAGGTTGACGCTGTCATGGACCTTGGAGCAGTGGTAGAAGGAGCCGGGACGCTTGGGATAGATCATGCGGTCCGTGCGGCCCTTGTGCTCGACCTCCAGCCAGCCCTCCTCGATGTCGATGTTGGGCTGGCCGTATTCACCCATCGTCCCGAGCTTGACGAGATGGATGTCCCGGTCGATGTCCCCGATGGCATACATCACGTTCAGGTTGCCCACGACGTTGTTGGTCTGGGTGTAGACGGCGTGCTTCTGACTGATCATCGAGTACGGCGCCGCGCGCTGCTCGCCGAAGTGGACGATCGTGTCCGGCTCAAAATCGCCCACCATCTGATGGACGAAGGTCTCGTCGCACAGGTCACCGACGTAGGACTTGATCTCTTTGCCGCTGATCTCGGCCCAGGCGGCCAAGCGCTCCTCGAGCGTGGCGATGGGAATGAGGCTCTCGACCCCCATCTCCTCGTCGTAGCCACGACGGGCGAAGTTGTCGTTGACGGCGACATCGTGACCGAGGTCGCTCAGGTGGAGGGCCGTCGGCCACCCCAGATATCCATCACCGCCTAGAACAAGAATTCTCATACGGGCAAGTGCCTTTACTTTCGATGGGATCTACAGCGCCCGTGCCACGAGTTGCGCGGGGAGTAACAGGGCGCGGTGCCGCGCGAGCGCACGAGGATAGCCGACAGAGATGCGGCGAGCCCCAGAGGCACGCGGTTTAACGCAGCGTGAACGCAGGGGAAATGTAGAGCGGACGCGTGGGCGCGGCGGCGATTGGGATCATCTTCCCGTGCGCGTATTCCTGGCGGGAGCCACGGGTGTGGCCGCATGACCCGCAAGACGGCCTCGGTGCGGTTTCGGGCCACGGCCGGGGTGCTGCTCGGCCTGGCCGTGATCCTGGTGATCGTGCTCGGGGCGCGGAGCAGCCCGCCGTTGCCCCCACTTCCCGGCGCGATGAGCGCGGCGTCCCCTCCCCCGGGAGATCCCCTGATCTACCGCCCGGATCGGGAGGCCGAGTTCGTTGCCCGGGCGGCGGCGGGCGCGGCCCACCCCCTGTATGTCAAGTCCCCTGGAGGGATCGTGGCCACGGCGGCTCGCGTGGCTCGCTTCAGAGGGCTGATCAATCGAGTCACGGCGGGGACGACGATCGCCCCCAGGACGCTTGAGGGGCTGGTGCTCCTGGAGAGCGCTGGCGACCCTCAGGCCATCGCCGGGGGTGATCCGGCCGGAGCGGCTGGGCTGACCCAGATCGTGGCCTCGACGGGACGCTCGCTTCTGGCCATGAGGATCAACCTGGCCGCCAGCCGGCGCCTGACGGCACAGATCGACGCCGCCGCGTCCAACGGACGGCGCGACCGGGTGGCGCAGCTGGAGCACCAGAGGGCCCGCATCGACGAACGCTTCGACCCCCAGAAGGCGCTGACGGCGGCGATCCGATACCTGGAGCTGGCCCAGCGGGCGTTCGGGCGAGCAGACCTGGCGGTGGAGTCCTACCACATGGGGATGGGCAACCTGCGCCGGGTCCTGGCCAGCTACGACGGCGGCACGCCGGTGCCGTACGCCCAGCTGTACTTCGATAGTGCGCCGGACCGTCACGCCGCCGCGTACGCGCTCCTGTCCTCGTTCGGCGACGATTCCTGGACGTACCTGTGGCGGGTGACGGCCGCCGAGCAGATCATGCAGCGCTACCGGACAGACCGGTCCGGTCTGGGCCGCACGGCCGAGCTCCAGATCGCGGCCGGCTCGGCGGCCCAGGTCCTCCACCCCCCGAACCAGACACCGACGTTCTCCACTCCGGCCGCACTGGACAGGGCGTATGCGGATCACCAGATCGTTCCCCTGCCCGCCAACCCGTCCATGCTGGGGCTGGCCTACGCTCGCGGCCTTGGCGCCACAGCCCACCGGTTCGGGTTCCCGGCGGCGCTGTATCGGGGGCTGCGTCCAGAAGCCCGGGCCGTGCTCATCTGGCTGGCCAGCCGGGTGAAGGCGCTCTCCGGGACCGCGCCGCTCACCCTGACCAGCGCGGTGGCCGACGACCGCCTGGAGCAGTTCTTCGGCTACAGCGATCCACCGGCTGCGGCGGGGTGGTCGTTCACGATCCGCCGCCACTATGTCGACGGCAGGCAGGCGGCCGCCTTCCAGGCAGTGCTGGATCGCCTTCAGGCCCTCAACCTGATCGCCTGGCAGCGCTTTCCCTCAGAGATCGAGATCACGGTGGCCGGCGACGCCGCGTCCATCCTGGCCCACGGCGTATGAGCGGCTGACGCTCGGACGGCCGCGACGGTAGGTTGTTTGCCCATGACCGATGCGATCCGCACCCCCGACGAGGCGCTGGCCGACCTGCCGGATTTCCCTTTCCAGCCGCACTTCCGCCAGTTCGACGGGCTAAGGCTGGCCCACCTCGACGAGGGCCAGGGGCCCCCGGTGGTGTTCTTCCACGGAGAGCCCACCTGGTCGTTTCTGTGGCGCAAGGTGATCCCGCCCGTGCGAGACGCCGGCTACCGCTGCGTGGCCCCGGATCTTCCCGGCTTCGGGCGCTCTGACAAGCCGACCGACTTCAACTGGTACAGCTACGACAGCCATGTCGACGCGGTCGCGCCGCTGCTGGAGGAGCTGGATCTGCGCGACGCCACCGTGGTGGTCCATGACTGGGGTGGCCCCGTCGGTCTGCGGCTGGCGGTGGAGCACCCGGACAGGATCAACCGGCTCGTCATCCTGGACACCGGGCTGTTCACCGGGCACCAGGCGATGACCGATGCCTGGCAGGCGTTTCGCGGCTTCGTGGAGCGGACCGAGGATCTGCCCGTGGGCTTCCTGGTCCGAGGAGCCTGCAAGCGCGACCCCGGGGACGAGGTCATTGCGGCCTACGAGGCGCCCTACCCCAACGCCGAGTCCAAGGCCGGAGCCCGAGCCTTCCCGCTGATGCTTCCCACCTCGCCTGAGATGCCGGGCGCGCAGGCCGGGCAGAAGGTGCTGGAAGCCCTGCGCAGCGATGAGCGGTCGAAGCTTGTGCTGTGGGCGGATTCGGATCCTGTGCTGCCCCTGCACGTGGGGGAGCGCTTTGCGGCAGCCCTCGGCACCCAGGTGGACCACGTCATTGCCGACGCCAGTCACTTCCTCCAGGAGGATGCCGGCCCGCAGATCGGCGGACTGATCGCCGACTGGCTCTCGTCAGGGGCCTAGCTAGACCGCTTCCTTCTCCCGGTCCGCCGCACCGCCATTGGGTGCGGCGTCCGCCACTGCCTCGGCCTTCTCAGCCGCCGACTCGGCCTGAGCAGCCGCCTCCTCGGCCTTCTCGGCCGCCGACTCCGCGTGGGCGGTGGCGGCCTTGGCGCCCTCGATCGTCTGAACCATTCGCGCCTCATAGGCGGCGCGGGCCACGTGATCCGGCTGAGCCAGGACCTGGTCACCCTTGAGGAGTCTGCCCATCGCCTCCATCGGCTTGCGCGGCATCAGAGCGGCGAACCTGACCATGCCACTCATCGCCCTGGGGACGAACACCTCGAAGCGGCCCGTCTGGAGCGCCTCCACGATCGCGTCTGCGACGTCCTCAGGCTGGACGGCCTTGAAGCCGCGGGTCTCGGGGAGCCCGGAGCCCAGCTCGGTGTTGACCACGACGGGCATGACCACGCTGATATCGACGCCGCTGCCATGCAGTTCGGCCTTGAGCGCCTCGCTCAGACCGACCACCGCGTGCTTGGTGGCGCAGTAGGTGGCGCCTCCGGAGAACCCCATCTTGCCGGCGGCCGAAGCGATCTGGACCAGGTGGCCGCGGCGACGGGGGAGGAAGCGTTCGAGCGCCAGCTTGGACCCATAGATCAGGCCGACGAGGTTGATGTCGATCATCCGCTGCGCGGTGGCATCGGACTCCTCCACGAAGCGGCCGATGGGCATGATGCCCGCGTTATTGATCAGCACGTCCAGCGGGCCCAGCCGATCCTCGACCTGATCCAGGAAGGAGGCGAAGCTGTCCCGGTCGGTCACGTCCAGGGGGAGACCAACGGTCCCGGCCCCCAGCTCACCGGCGGTCTGCTCGGCCAGCGCCGCGTCGATGTCTCCAATGGCCACGCGCGCCCCCTGGGCGATCAGCGCGGTGGCAGTGGCGCGTCCGATTCCGCGGGCGCCGCCTGTGATGGCAACCGCCTTCCCGGCGAGCGAACGTAGGGGCTTGGCCATGTGAGGACCCTCCTGGTTGATTTCCTGATGGGAAGGTATCGCCTCCGGGAGCCCCCGGGGGCGCGGGTATCCTGCTTTTTGATGCCGGCGTTCCGCTACCAGGGCCACCGTCTCTCCTACACCGTGCACGGCGAGGGTCCGCGGCCCACGGTTCTCCTGCCCGGGCTTCTGCTCTCCCAGAAGATGCAGACGCCCCTGGCCCGCAGGCTGGCCAAGAGTGGGAACCGCGTGATCACGCTGGATCCCCTGGGCCATGGCGAGTCGGATCGCCCGCGGCAGATGTGGCGTTATTCGATGAGCGAGTTCGCGCGCCAGACCGTTGCCCTTCTGGATCACCTGGAGATCGAGGAGGCGATCGTCGGTGGGACCTCCATGGGGGCCAACATCACGCTGGAGCTTGCGGCAGCCGCGCCGGAGCGCCTGCGCGGGATGATCATCGAGATGCCGGTGCTTGACAACGCCATCCCGGCCTGCGCGGCGGCGTTCACGCCGATGCTGTTCGCGCTCACGTTCGGCGAGCCGGTGATGAAGCTCCTGGCCCGCGGGGCGCGGGCGGTGCCCAGAGATCGCGTGCCCCTCATGCTGGAGCTGTTCCTGGATTCAGTGGGCCAGGAACCGGGACCCAGCGGGGCCGTGCTCCAGGGAATCCTGTTCGGCCGCACAGCCCCTGAGCACGCCGTGCGGCGCACGCTCCAGACGCCGGCGCTGGTCATCGGCCACCCCCGGGACCCCGTACATCCGTTCTCAGATGCGGACATGCTGGCCGCCGAGCTGCCCAACGCCGCGCTGGTCGACGCCAACTCGATCATCGAGCTGCGCACCCATCCCAAACGACTGACGACCCGGATCGCTGCCTTCGTCGATGACTGCTGGAACGAGGAGGGAGAGCTGGCGCTCCGCCGGAGGGCGGCCGCCGGCGGGTAGTTCGTGGTGTCCTAGCGCGGGCGCGGGGGGCCCGGAGGCTCCACGATGTCGCGTCCGGTGGGCGCGAGTTGCTCGTCGAGCTCGAGCTGCCAGAAGTACCGGGTGAAGGTGATGCCGGCTCGGAATTCGCCCACGTGCGGTTCAACCTGCTCCCCGCGGGCCAGCCGCACGAGCAGCTCGGGATAGGTGCGGCCCGGCAGCGCTGCGTACATCGGGGCGGGGAACGCGCCACCGAAGCGCGTGTTCACGTCGGTTATCCGGAGACCAACGTCGCGGTCCCGGAAGACCTGGATGGTGCACGGACCCCGCACGGCCAGCGCCTCGGCCACGTCGCGCCCCAGGTCGATCAGCTCAGTGTCATGGAGCACCGTGCCCTTGATGGACTCTCCACCCCGTGACTCGATCATGGACCGCGGTATGGCGTTCAGGCACCGGCCGTCCAGGCCGGACAGACAGTCGATGGAGAACTCCGGCCCGTCCATGAACCGCTGGATCATCGTCGGCTCGTCGACGTAGCCGACAAAGAACTCGGCCGCCGCGCGGTCATCGGCCCGGTGGATGGAGCGCGCGCCGGAGCCCCACCGCGGCTTGACCATGACCGGGAAGTGGTCCAGCGCCTCCCCGGGCAGCACCGTGGACGGCGAGGGCAGGCCGAGGCGCTCCAGCAGGAGGTGCGTCTCGTACTTGTCGAATGTGGCCCGCGCGGTCTGCACGTCAGGGACGATCGCGGGCAGGCGGTTCTCGGCCCGTGCCTGGGCCAGGACCTCCAGATCGAGGTCGGTGAGCGGGATCACTCCCAGGACGCCGTGGCGCTCGCACAGCGCCTGAAGGGCGGGCACATACTGAGGATCGGTGAATGGAGGCACGGCATAGCGATGGTGGGCCGCATACTGAGCCGGCGCCAGAGGGCTGGGGTCGACGGCCACAACCGTCGCGTGCTGGGCGAACGCGGAGACGATGTCGTAGCGCTTGCCGACACCAGTCAGGAGGACCGCCGGCGCCTCCGGGCGGTCTGCCCGCGGACTCAGCTCTCCGGCGGGTGCCATCCGCCCCGATCTCCCTTGTAGAGGCCCCGCCCCGTCAGGACCATCGCCGCCGTTCTGGCCAGGATGCGGGCGTCGAGCGCCAGTGAACGGTGCTCCACGTACCACAGGTCGAGCTCGATGCGCTCGGTCCAGGGCAGTGAGGCACGGCCGTTGACCTGCGCCCAGCCGGTGATGCCTGGCTTGACGGCCAGCCGCCCCCGCTGGCGCGTCGTGTACTGCTCCACCTGCACCGGAAGGGTGGGCCTGGGCCCCACGATTGACATCTCGCCCCTCAGCACGTTCCACAGGTTGGGCAGCTCGTCCAGCGAGTAACGGCGCAGAAACCGGCCCAGCGCGGTTATCCGATCATCGCCCTCCTGAATGGCCAGCCCGGCTCCGATGAACTCGGCCCCGCTGACCATCGTGCGCAGCTTGTAGATGGCGAACAGCCGTCCGTCCCGGCCCGCTCGAGTCTGGGTGTAGATGGGGTGCCCGGGAGACTCCAGGCGGATGGCGGCAGCCAGCAGCGCCACCACCGGTGCGGTCAGGATGGACGCAATCAGGGACACCAGGAGGTCGAAGGCCCGCCTGACCGCAGCGCTGAGTCCCCTGGTGGGCCCGGGCTGAGCGCGTTCCCGGTCCCGACCAGCCAGCGGCCAGTCCCAGCTCATCGCGTCCCCTCCGCGGGCTCCCAGCCCACCGGGGTCCCTCGGGCCAGCCAGTCCCACAGACCGGCCACCAGCGACGCTGTGGTGAGCACGTAGTAGCGAGCGATGAGCAATGGCTTGCTGGGCACCGCGACGGCCAGCAATGCGGCCACCAGGACCAGCAGCTGAAGCCCCAGGGCAACCGCATACACCCAGCCCTCTCCCAGAAGCGCGATGCTGGTGCCCAGAGCCACCAGGTGCAGGAACGGGGACAGGTAGCGAAGGATGCGGTGAGAGAAGATCATGAACGCATACATCGGGCCGTAGCCGCGCGGCGAGAGCATTCCGCCCCGGACGACGATGGGCCAGGTGTGTCCCATCATCCGGCGCTTGCGCGCGAACTCGCCCTCCAGCGTGGGCACCATCTTCTCGCTCGCCCTGGCATCGGGCGCGTACACCGCGCGCCACCCCCGCTTGACCATCTTGAATGGAAACGAGAGGTCGTGGCCCATGATCGGATCGACGACCAGGTAGGAGGAGCGCCGGGTGGCGTAGATCGCGCCGTTGCCCCCGGTGACCGAGCTCACCCGTGACTCGAGGGCCCTGAGCACCATCTCGTAGCGCCAGTACAGCCCCTCCTGGTTGGTCCCGGGCTGAGCCGTGAGCCGGACCGTCCCGCACACGTAGCCCACCCGCGGATCGCCAAACGGCTCCACCAATCTCCTCAGCGCATCCTTCTCCCAGGTGACGTTGGCATCCGAGAAGGCCACGATCTCGTTCCGCGCCCGCTCCACCCCCGCGTCCTGGGCACGGATCTTCCCGCCCCGCGGCAGTTCCAGCACGGGGTCGGCTCCCGCCCGTCGGGCCCGCACGGCCGTGGCATCAGGAGAGCCGTCGCAGGCCACGATCACCTCAAGCCGATCCTGGGGATAGTCAAGCCCTCGGAGATTGGCCACGCGCTGCTCAATCACGTCCTGCTCGGCGTATGCGGCCACGATCACGGACACACCGGGCAGCCCGGAGTCCGGTGTCGTCGAATGACCCAACGGCCGGGAGTGCAGCCGGGCGAGGAGGGCCAACAGCGGCAGGTATCCCACGTGCACATACAGGATCAGGCCGGCCGAGACCCAGAAAGCGACCTCCAGTGCGCTCATCTGGCCGTCGATTGTGGCGCAGGGGCGCGCCGACTCCTGCATTTAACGCCCAGATCGCGAAAGCTGACGTTCTGATGACAGTTAGGAGATCGTTTCGTAGAGCGCCAGCGTCCGAGCGGCGACCTCCGACCAGGAATACGGGCCGCTGGCGGCAGCTCTGGCACTTTCGGCCATTCGCCGGCGCTGCTCGTCGTCTGTGATCAGCTCCGACAGCGCAGATGTGAGCGCAGCGGCGTCTCCCGGTGCCACCAGCCGGGCCGCGCCGGTGGCCGCCACCTCGGAAAAACCGCCCACGTCACTGATGACCGCCGGCGTGCCAAAGGCCAGCGCGGTGGCCAGGACTCCAGAGAAGTCAAAGCGCTCCCGGCTCAGGTAGGGGAGCACCAGCAGGTCGGCGCGCCTGAAGCAGGCGGCGAGCTCAGGCTCAGAGACAAACCGGGGAACCATCCGCACCCCGGGCGGGGCCTGCGCCGAGAGCTCTTCAAGCGGGACTCGGGGATAGCCCACGATCCACAGCTCTGCCCCCGGCCCGCCCGCGACCCAGTTGAGCGCCCTCCAGGCCCGGAACAGGACATCCAGGCCCTTGTAGGGGCGCAGCAGCCCAAAGAACATGACCACAGGACGCTCTCTCCGGTCGGCATCCGGACCCAACTCGCCCGGGAGCTCACCGCCCGGGACGCTCGTCAGGTAGTCGAATGCTCCGTGGGGAATGACCGTCACCTTGTTCGCCGGGACCTCAAGCCCCTGCACGAGCTGGTCCCGGCCGAACGCGGAGTGCACGACCACGGCGTCGACGGCGTCGTAGAGACGGCGCTGCGCGGCCACCTGGCCGGGGCGCGACTCACGCGGGAGCAGGTCATGCGCGGTGAGCACCATGGGCCGGGAGGGGAGCAGGTGCCGGTCCAGCCACGGTACGGGCAACCACTGGAAGTGGACGACATCGGCCGACCGGGCCGCGGCTCGGTACCGCGCCATGTCGGGTCCGTGCTCCAGCAGCTTGCCGAGCTGACGCCGGCGTGAGCCCGCCGGTCCGCGGACCAGCCGGTAGAAGTCCTCCCGCCGGGCATACCCCACCGGCGCGGGCGGTGAGCCGTACGCAAACGGGCTGGTGATCAGCTGGACCGCCGCTCCCGCAGCAGCCAGGGCCGCGCACAGCGAGTGGTCGTAGGGCGGCGTGTAGGCGGAGGGATCGACGACGTCAACCCGCATGGACCTCACCCCACCACCGGCCGACCGGCCAGCCGGGCCAGACGACGAGCCGTGCCCTGGGCAGCCCCGGCTCCCAGCGGGTGGATTCGGGCGCCTGGTTCGCGCTCCAACCGGAGCACGGCGGGGGCCAGTGCCCAGGTGCTCGGTCCCGCTGCGGGGCGCGCCACCAGGTCCCGCGCGGTGCGTCGGGGGTGGCGGGCGAGCAGCCTCAGGCCGGCAACCATCCGGGCGGCCGCCCCCTCGTCCTCCATATAGCGAATGCTCAGCCGGCGCCCCGCCTCCAGGTCAGGGACCTCCGGACGACTCGCCGCCTCCACCCGCGCGTGCTCGATCGTCCCAGCCAACTCCACCAGCGGGTCATCTCGTCCCGGGAAGCGGTCGGCCACGAGCACCAGGTCCGCGAATCCCTCCTGTCTGAGACGACGATCGGCCGGGCGGTTGGACAGGACGAACCCGGCCAGCTCCTCCAGGCCCAGGAGGACGTCGAGAGCCAGGAAGGGAGCCCGCTCGGCGGCATCTGGTGAACTGGCGCGAGGCCCGGCGGCCTGCCCGATTCGCCCGGCGGTCAGGCGACCGGCGGCGCGCCCCAACCCTCGGGTCGCGGCCGGCTGAGGCATGAAGTCCTCGTAGCGCCGAGCCAGCCAGGCCCGGCCGGCCGCATAGCTCCGCCACTGGCGCCGCAGCTCGCCCAGCGATCCCCTGTATCGGTGCTCCGCGCGAGCCTCGCTGCGCAGCTCCAGACGCCACCCGGCCCGCTGGAGACGCCAGCTGAAGTCCGTGTCCTCGGCCGCCCGCACCCCCTCGTAGAAACCACCCAGGTCATCCAGGGCTGCCCGGCGGACGAGCAGATTGGCCGCCGCGGCCCGCGGGAGGTACGGGTGGCGGATATGGGCCTCCTGACCGAGGAAGTTCCGGGCTGCTCCGTACCGGGCGCTCACGCCACGTCCTCCACGAGCGGCCACGAGCTCCCCTGCCACCGCCCCGACATCCCCGGCAATCTCCCGGCTGAAGTACGCCTGGATCAGCCGACCGACCGGGCGGCAGTCGGCGTCCAGAAACAGGATCCATTCCGTGGAGGCGTGCCCCGCCCCCACGTTTCGGGCGTGAGCTGGTGACCGCTCGCCCGGGGCCGGAACGATGGCGATGGCCGGCGGTGGGCCGGCGCCGTGGTCGGGGGCTGAGGCTGACTCGGCGGCGATCATGCGCCGGACAGCAGGATCGCCCGCCAGGACTCCCGAATTGTCCACCAGGATCAGCTCATCCCCCGGTCCCACGTCCAGCGCCCAAAGGGCGTCAATGGCTCCCGCGGCCTGCTCGGACTGGCCGCCGAAGGGCATGACCACGCTGACCGGCGGCCGGGTCATGTCCCGCCCCCGGGCGGTGTGGCCGAGGGTCCGGCCAGCCGCCCCGAACTAAGTACGCGGCTCAGAAGGCTCCGAACCCGCCGAGCCTCCCTGGGATGAGCGAAGCCGGTGGCCCAAAGCAGGAACGGAATGGCCACAAACGCCGCCGAGCGCGTCAGGAAGCCGAGCGCGCCGCTGGCGGGGAGGAGGAGGGCCCCGGCGACCGAGACCCCGCCCATCACGACCACCAGCTGGGCCAGTCGTCGCCACTCGAACTGCACGCGGAAGACACTGCGCGTGAGCAAGTACATGGCCACCAGCATCACCGCATACGCGCCACATAGCGCGATCCCCGCCCCAGCGATCCCCAGTGGCGGCACCAGGAGCACCAGCAGGATCACGTTGGCGGCCAGCCCCACCAGAGCGGCCGGGAAGTTGCGGGTTGTGACCTTGGCCCGCCCAGCGATGACCAGGAACACGACCCAGAACCCGTACAGCGCCCAGCCCAACGCCACCCAGGGCAGCGCACGGTAGGCCCCGTGGTAGGCGTGGGCGGCCAGGAGACGCACCACCCACGGTCCCAGGAGAGTCAGGCCGACGACGGCCCAACCGCTCACAACCACGTAGTACGTGGTGACGAGACCGTAGAGCGCTGAGGCCTGTTCGTCGTCGGAAACCGAATAGGCCAACGGGGGCCAGGCGTACTGAAATGCCCGCACGATGAAGGCCACGCCACCGGCCAGCTTGATGGCAATGGAGTACAGGCCGGCCAGAGATGGGCTGCGGTGGTGGTAGACGTAGTAGCGGTCGATGATGCTCAGGGCATACACCGACGCCTCTGCCGGCACCGTGGGTAGCCCGAAGCGCAGTAGGACCGATAGCCGCTGTCCACGCGGCCTACGGGCAGCGCGCGTCCTGATCAGCAGCCGCCGGCGCATCGTCCACCACAGCCCGAAGAGCACGACCGTCGTGGCGCCGTAGTTGCCCAGCAGCAGCCCGCGGGCCCCCTTTCCGAGCCCCACCACGAGTACCAGCGAAGCGGCCACGGTCAGCCCCACGTTGATCAGAGATGCCGCCGCGTAAGCCCGCACGCGCTCGTCGACTCGAAGCAGACCGTAGGCCAGTTCAAGGTTGGTGAATGCCCACAGACCCAGCACGGCGATCAGGAACGTGGGCACGTCCCGATAGGACAGGATGACCTCCGACAGCGGGCCGGCGAAGGCCGCCAGCACAGCCGCCACGACGGTCGTGGTCAGAAGCGTGAACCCCACGGCGCGCCGAGCCAGCGCGTCACGACGCGCCGGGTCGGCATCCGCGAAGTGGTAGCGCAGGAAGGCCTCGATCATGCCGAAGCGCACCAGGATGCTGGCGAAGATGACCCCGTTGCCCAGAAGCTCCACCACTCCATAGCCCGCGGGTGCTATGTACCGCGTGTACACCGGGAGGAGCAGGACCGCGATGAACTTCGACACCACGTCGGCCACCTGATAGGCGGCCAGCGCCCGCACCAGGCGCTTGAGGTAGGGGATCACCGGCGAAACGGTAGGGATGCCGGCGGAGTCAGAGTCTCAGGACCGGTCGGGACGCCGCGGAGGCAGAGGCTCAGGACCGCGGGCACCGGGCGGAGAGCTTCACCCTGACCCACTCCAGCAGGCCCTTGGAGTTGGTGATGTCAATCGTCCGTCCCTGGTGGCGAAGGACCACCTTGACGTAGTACATCCCGGGCGGAGCCAGCTCTCCGTTGTCCTGGCGGCCGGCCCAGGTGAAGACCTTCCGCACGGGATGGGGGAGGGCCCGCATGAAGACTCCGGAGCCCAGCGTGGCCACGATCGTCCCGCTCTCGTTGACCACGTAGACGTCGACATCGTCCGAGCGGTGCAGGAGGAAGAAGGCAACGCTCGTCCGGCGAAAGTCGACGGGCCTCATGTCCCCCTGCGGGGTGCGTACCTCGCAGGTCCCACCGCTGACCGGGTTGATGGCCGCGGGAAAGGGCACCGGATTGCCGGCGATCAGCGGGGTGGTGACCTTCAGATGCTGGATGATGAAGAACGCTGCCACCGTGGCCAGCGTCAGCACGGCGAAGACCACCACGGGTAGCCGCTTCACAGCGGGAACACCCCGACGTTGGGGATCTGGAAGTCGTGAAATGCGTCCAGGCCCCGAGGATCCTGCTGGCACAGCATCACCCGGATGCTCCCTCCATGGCACACCACCAGGGCGGGAAGCCGGCCGGCGGCCCGCACGTCGGCCACGCAGGCCGAGACCCGGTCCAGCTGCTCCTGGAGCGACTCGCCATCCGGAAAACGCCAGTCTGCCCCCGCCCGCTCCCACTCGCCGAACAGTTCCGGCTCCTCACGCGCTATCTCGTTGAACAGGTGTCCCTCCCAGCGGCCGCGATATCCCTCTCGGAGGCGGGAGTCGGGCCTGACCTCGAGGCCCAGGCGCGCGGCCACCACGTCTGCGGTCTCACGCGCTCGGATGAGGTCCGAGGACCAGATGGACACGATGCCCTGACCCTCCAGCTGGGCGGCCAGCTCGTGGGCCTGGCGCCGGCCCTGGTCGTTGAGCGGGGTGTCCGTCCACCCCTGGAAGCGAAGAGGAGGCCGGTTGTCGTCGGTCTGTCCGTGCCGGGCCAGCAGCACCGATCCCGTTGGCCCTTCGGTCATGGTCGCGGCATCGTGGTGATCAGCCAGAGAGCGGGGGCAGCTGCTCAACCACGCCCGGGCACTCCCATCGTGTCCGAGCGCAGTCCAAGGCGCAGTGTCTCCAGCGGCAGGACGTCGCCGACCGCGATGTTCCCCAGATTGACATCCGGCCCAAAGCGCCTGACGAACCACACCTGCTGCTCCTTCCGCGGTGCGTCGAACAGGATCCGAGCTGGATCGACGTCATGGACGATCTCCCCGATCAGACCCTCACGAACCTCTCCGGTGGGACGGAAGATTCCTGCGCTGCCGCTCTCCCGCCCCTCGGCGATGACCTTCCAGGCTCCCGCGGCCAGCTCATCGCGCATCTTCTGCACCCACAGGTATGGCGGCGTGATGGCGCCCGTGTCGTCCTTGGAGCCGACCTCCGAGAGCACGGTGAAGGACTCGGCGAGCTCCCTGATCAGCTCGACCTTCCGCGCTGGCTCCAGGACGATCGTCCCGTCGGAGATCTCGAAGTACCTAAGCCCCAGCTCCTTCACCCAGTCGATCAGCCGGTCAAGCCGGCCCTGGGAAATGGCCAGCTCGGTCAGACTGCCCCCCAGCACCACCGGGATCCCGTGCTCCCGGTAACGCTGGAGCTTTGCGTCCAGGTTCCGGGTGGCCACGGCCGTACCCCAGCCAAGCTTGACCAGGTCGACATAGTCGCCGGCGACCTCCATCAGCCCGTCGACCTCGGCCAGGGAGAGACCCTTGTCAAGCACGTGGGTGATGCCCTGCTCCCGGGGCTTGGCGCTCCGGCCAGGGAGCTCCAGTAGGTCCATGGCTAGAACTGCGCCAGATCGGCGCCCACGGTGACCACGACGTTGGCCGTACACCGTCCGGGGGGAGGGCAGGCCACGGCCTGGGCATCCTGACCGATCGGTCTCACAGCGCTACGACGCAGGTGGAGCGTCTTGGCCACGTGGAGCGCGTCCGCCCGGTCGGCCTTACCGGGGCGGTAGGCCACGACCGTGGAGATCACCGTCTGGTTGGAGGCGGTGGCGATCCGTCCCTCCGTGTAGCCGGCTGCAGCCAGCCGGGCGGCCACCCGGTGAGCCAGCTGGTTGGTGGCGGTCCCATTGAGGACCGACACCGTCACATGGGCGGGGTTGAAGGCCGACGCCGTCGGTCGCGGCACGTTGCTGGCCGGCGGTGCCGCCGGGGCCTGGCTGCCTGTACCTGAGGTCAGGATGATCACAGCGGCCGCGGCTCCGGCGACCGCGAGAGCAGCCAACAGCAGGCCGACCCAGCGCCCAATCGCCGGCCGATGCCTGACCGGGCCTGAGGTGGAGAGCACCTGTCGGCCGGCTGGGGTCATCCGGGCCTCCGGGGCGCGCACCGGGGCGTCAGGCACCGGTCCCCGGCCCCCTCCAACCGATGGGAGGGCGCCTGACGAGGATCCGTTGGCCCCCCGGGGTGCGCTGGGCTCAGTGGCCCGCAGGGCGGCGACCGTGGCCGGGGCGGGAACCGGTGGTCCGGACGGAGCTCGCAAGGGGCCGGGACTCACGGGGGCCTGGGCGGCGGCGGGAGCCGGGGCGACCGCGGGAGCCTGAGCGGGCGGCGCGGACTGGGGTGGGGGGCTGGACGGCAGGGCGGGCTGCGAAGGTGAGGCCGATGGCGGCGCCGCCGCGGGCTGCGTGGGGGAGCTCACCGGGACGGGCGCTGCCGCGGGCGCGGCTTCCGGAGTGGCGGGGCGGGGATAGGCCACGGGGACGAACCTGGTGGCCGCCGCCAGGGCCGGGGCCGCCACCCCCGCGGGTGCGGCCGGGGCCGGTTTACCGACCAGGCCCAGCGCCGGCGGCGGGGCGGGGGCGGGCGCCGAGGCTGGAGCGGGCTCGGAGCGCTGCGCCAGCTCCAGTCGTGCCTCGGCCTCCTGGAGGCGCTGTGCCAGGACGGCCGCCTCCTCACGCAGGTTGGCCGTCTCCCGTGCATGGGCGAAGTACAGGAGGGTGAGGATGGCCAGACCGATGATGGCCGCGAACCCCGCGTCCGCTCCCACCGACGAGACCAGGTTGTGCACCGACAGGGCGAACGGCACCGATGCCATCAGGGGCGCAGTCTAAGGGGGGAATCGGGCAGCACTTATGTAGCCAGGCGCGTATCCAGGTCGACCATGGTCGCGCGGGCTCGCGCCAGGTCGCACACGTGGCGGGCCAGCCGTGTCGCATCGTCCTCCAGGACCAGCAGATTGATCTCGTTGAAGACGCGCTCCACCCAGTCGGCGTCAAGCGCTGGCCGCTCGGCGCGCACGATCTTCTGTGCGGGAGTCGGCTGAGGACGCTCGTAGGGGTTGAACAGGTCCTCCGAGAGCTTCTCGCCCGGACGGGCTCCCACAATCTGGATCGCGATGTCCCGTTCCGGCTCCAGCCCGGAAAGTCGGATCATGGTCTCGGCCAGCTCGACGATCTTGACCGGGTCGCCCATCTCCAGCACAAACACCTCTCCGCTGGCCGGACTGAGCGATCCCGCGCGAATGATCAGCTGCACAGCCTCGGGATCAGTCATGAAGTAGCGCGTCATGCGCGCGTCGGTGACCGTCACCGGCCCCCCGGCGGCAATCTGACGACGGAATATCGGAACCACCGATCCGGACGATCCCAGGACGTTGCCAAAGCGCACGGTGGCGTATCGGGTGGTGCGGTAGCGGGCAGCCGCTGCTTCCACGGCCCATTCCGCGATGGCCTTGGAAGCGCCCATCACGGTTCCTGGCTTGACCGCCTTGTCGGTGGACACCAGGACGAATGTGCCCACTCCCTTCTCCCCGGCCAGTCTCGTCATGAGCTGGGTGGCCAGAGCGTTGTTCCGCACGGCCTCCAGGGGGTTCAGCTCCATCATCGTCACGTGCTTGTAGGCCGCCGCGTGAAAGACGACTGCCGGGCGATGCCGGGTCAGGACCTCACGCATCCGCTCCTGCTCCTTGCAATCGGCCAGGACAGGGGTGGCCACGCGGACGTGGCGCTCCTCCTCGAGCTCGCGCGCGATCTGGAACAGGTTGTCCTCCGCGTGGTCGACCAGGACGAGCTGCCGCGGACCGACGCGGGCGATCTGGCGACAGAGCTCCGAGCCGATCGAGCCCCCGGCGCCGGTGATCATCACCACCTCGCCGGCCAGGTAAGCCCCCACCCGCTCGACCTCCATCCGTACGGGCTCGCGCCCCAGGATGTCCTCCACCCGCACCTCGCGGAGCTGGTGGGTCACCCGCATCTGCCCAGAGCCGTCACGCAGCAGCTCGAACACGGTCGGCGTGGTCCGCACAGGGATGCCACGCTCGCGGCAGGCGACAACGACCCGACCGCGCAGGGTTCCCGGCGCCGACGGAATGGCGATCACCACCTCATCCGGCTCGGTTTCGTCAAGGACCCGGGACAGGTCCTCCGGCGATGTCGTGCCCAGCACCCGCAGCCCGTACTCGTCCTTGATGCCGTGCTTGCGCGGATCGTCATCCACGAATCCCACGGGCCGCATGGCCAGCTGCGGATTGCGCACCAGCTCTCGGGCCACGAGGCGACCGCCCTCGCCCCCGCCCACGATCAGCACGTCGCGGGCACCCTTGGCCACGCGCAGCGTGCGCGCCCGGCCCTCGACGATCAGATGCACCAGGAACCGGGCCCCCAGAAGCAGGGCCACGGCCAGCAGGAAGTACAGGGCGACCACCCCGGCGGGCATGCCCAACCCGGTATGTCCGGTCTCCGATGTGACCACCACCGGGTGGGCGAAGGCGATCACCGCCACGGTCAACACCGTGGCGGTCACCATGGCCTTGAGCACGCCCTCGTACTCACGCTGGCCGACGAAGGTCCACAGGCGCTGGTAGAGGCCAAACGCAGCCAGAACAGCCAGGGTGAGCGGAACGACCCAGGGGATGGTCAGCTGGAGCAGATCCTCGTAGCGGCTCGGCACAGCGCTGTCGAACCGCAGCCAGTAGGCCAGGAAGTAGGCGAGCGCGACCAATACACCGTCCACCAGTAACTGAGGGATCGAGTGACGGTGGACAGGACGGGCCGCGGATCTCATCCGCAGGCGCATGCGAGCAGGCATTCTAGTCCCGCCCTGAAGGGCGATCGCTGAGAATGCGTTAGGGCCGGGCGGCGTCTAGTCTTGGCGCTCCAACGAAACTGGAGGACGCGAATGAAGCTGATAGGAGCGGGACTTCCGCGCACAGGGACGCTGTCGCAAAAGGTGGCCCTGGAGATGCTCGGACTGGGGCCCTGCTACCACATGGTCAACGTCCTGTCGGACCTGGATGAGGCCCCGGCGTGGCGCCGCGCACTCGATGGCGACAGTCCGTGGGATGACATCTTCGAGGGCTTCGAGTCCACCGTGGACTGGCCCGGCTCGTTCTTCTACCGTCAACTGGGGGAGCACTACCCAGAGGCGAAGGTGCTCCTGAGCACGCGCGACGCAGACGCCTGGGAGCGCAGCATGCGCGACACGATCTGGGGGATCTTCTACGGCGACATGCTGATGCGCGACCTCTCGGAAGCGCGGGAACGGATTGATCCCAAGTGGCGCGCCTACACGGACATGATGAAGGGGATGTGGGAGCACAGTGGGCTGATCAATGCCGGCGCGGATACGACCTCCGAGGACATGCAGGCGGCGATGGAGCGGTACGAGCAGGATGTGCAGCAGAACGTGCCGTCCGACCGGCTCCTGGTGTGGTCGGTGACTGACGGGTGGGAGCCGCTGTGCGAGTTCCTCGGGGTGCCGGTTCCCGACCAGCCGTTCCCCCACCTCAACGACAGCAAGATCTTCGCCGAGCGGGTCATTGACGGCGCGCTCGAGGTGCTCCAGGAGTGGCGGACCAAGGAGGCCGAGCAGGTGGCGGCGGGCTGAGCCCGGGCGCACGCCCCGCGCCACTAAGCGAGCACGCACTCTTCAGCCAGTTATGCGAGCGGCCGCCTTTCGGCGGCCGCTCTTACGTCTCATCGAAGCGGACGGCCCATTCGTCCGCGACAACCTGTCAGTAGCTCTGACCGCCTCCACCGCCATGGTGGTGGTGGCCACCGCCGCCACCCGAGCCACCCGACCCGCCGGAGCCACCCGATCCGCCGGAGCCACCCGATCCGCCGGAGCCTGAGCCACCTGACCCTCCGGAGCCGCCGGAGCCACTCGATGGCTGCTGCTGGGGCGCGGGCTGGCTGGGCTTGGGCGAAGAGTGGTGCGAGGTCGTATGGGACGACGAACCGGAGCTCGAGCTTGAACTAGAGCTGGAGCTGGAAGACGAACTGCTGCTCGGCGCGGTGTACGTCGGGGCCGAGGACGACGCCGACGACGCCGCCGGAGCGCTGCTGGCGCTCGAGGAGTGATGGGTCATCTTGTGCGTGTGATGGACCTTCCGCTTGTGCTTCTTCGGCGGAGCCTTCTTCTTGTGGTGGACGACCACTGCCGCCTTCTTGGCGGTGGTCGTCTTCTGCTGCGCCGGCGGCGCGGAGCTTGAGCCACAACCGGCTACGGCCACGGCAAGAATGGTGGTGCTGAGCAGCGCTCGTTTCATGGGGTCCCCCTGACTTGGTCGACGAGTCCAGCTGAGGGTAACAGCATCGTTTCCACCCGCTGTGGGGTGCTGGGACACCCCTCTGGGCGGGGCTGTACAATGCCCCGCTCGGCGCGCAGGTGGCCCACATTCCAGGGGATCCGTTGCCTGGCCTGGTGGGCATCACGGAGCCCCAGCGTCTGGGCGGGTAGTCCGTCCGCGGGCGCGATCCGGCGCCTTGATCAGAGCGCGACGATGCACAACCGCGATGAGCCTGCACAACTTCTGATGAACCTGAACGTCTAAGTGCCAGGAACGCAAGAGAGGACCGACCGCACATGACCGTCGAGACCGCGCAGAGGCCCCAGCCGCCGCCCGGCCCGCCGCCGGGTGAAATGAAGGAGGCCCCCCACTCCAAGTGGATCCTGCTCGTCTGCTGCGTCGCGCAGTTCATGGTCATCCTGGATCTGAGCATCGTCAACGTGGCGCTGCCCCACATCCAGGACGCCCTGAGCATCTCCTCGGCCAGTCTGCCCTGGGTCATCGACGCCTACGCCATCCTGTTCGCCAGCTTCCTGATGCTCGCTGGGCGGATCGCGGATCGGTACGGCCACCGGCGGGTGTTCGTATTCGCCCTGCTCCTGTTCGGGGCGACCTCGCTGGTTGGTGGTGCGTCCCAATCAGGGCTGATGCTGTTCACCGCCCGGGGAGTTCAGGGCTTCAGCTGCGCATTTATGGCCGCGACCTCGCTGGCCATCATCACCGCCTCCTTCCCGCCCGGACCACGACTGCACCGGGCCATCGCGCTCTGGGCGGCCATGAACGGGCTCGGGGGCGCTGCCGGAACTCTGTTCGGGGGCATCATCACCCAGACGCTGACGTGGCGCTGGGTCCTGCTGATCAACCCACCGATCGCCATCGCCACGGCGCTCATCGCCTGGCGGGTTGTCCAGGACCGCCACCGTGAGACCAAGGGCTTTGACGTTGCCGGCGCAGTCACGCTGACCCTCGGCCAGATCATCCTGGTCTACGGGGTCGTCCGGGCCGGGATCGTGAGCTGGCACGCCGCGGAGGCCCTGATCCCGATTCTGGTCGGCTTCTCCATCTTGATGCTGTTCAACGTGATCGAGCTCAGGTGGGCCAAGTTCCCGCTGATCCCGTTCAAGGAGCTGACGAAACCGCTCAAGACGGCCAACGGGATCGTGATCCTGTTCAGCGCCGCCCTGTTCCCCATGTGGTACGTGAGCTCGCTGTATCTCCAGCTGGTCCTGGGTCTCTCACCCCTCCTCGCAGGTCTGACGTTCCTGCCGATGGCCCTGACGATCATGGCCGTCGCCTCACGAGCCGGGAAGCTGGTCACCCGGTTTGGCGTGCGATCGGTGCTGGGAGGCGGCCTGCTGATGATGACCGCGGGCATGCTCCTGTTCGCCAGGATCATCAACTACAACGGCAGCGAGGACTTCACGCTCGCCGTGATCTACATCATGATCCCGGGGGTATTGACGGCGGCGGGAATCGCGCTGTCGATTGTGCCCTCCACGATCGCAGCCACCCAGGGGTCCAAGCCAGGGCAGGCCGGGATGGCGTCGGGCCTTGTCAACACCTCACGGCAGATCGGCGGCGGACTGGGAATCGCCATTCTGATCACGCTGGCCACCCAGCGTACGAGCCACCTCCTGGGGCACACCTCGGATACCAACCAGGCCCTGACAGAGGGCTTCAAACTGGCCTACTTCATCGGGGCAGGACTCTGTGCCGCGGCCGCCACGATGACATTTGTGCTCGTCCCCAAGGGCGCAGCCAGCCAGGGGGGGCTGCTGCGGCGCTTCCCGATCGCCGCCGCCGTGGCCGTGACCATCGCAGGGCTCGTGGGGGTCGACTTCGCCGTGGGAGACAACCACGGACCGGCCATCGGCTCCTACACAACGCAGGGCGCCTACAACTTCGTCTCCGCACCCACTCTGCATCCGCCGATCATCCAGCGCCAGGCCGGCGCCGCCAAGTCGTCCAAACCACTGCCCGGCTACATCTTCCTGGCCAACTTCTACGACATCTCAAATCCGCCGATGATCGGCCAGAGCGGACCGGTGATCCTGGACAGCCAGCTTCACCCTGTGTGGTTCCGCCCCGTGCCGACAAGCGTGGTGGCGAGCAACCTGAGCCTCCAGACCTACCAGGGCAAGCCTGTCCTGGCCTGGTGGCAGGGCAAGATCACCAGCACCGGCGACACGATCAGGGGCGAGGATGTGATCGTCAACCAGCACTACCAGACGGTGGCCACGCTGAAGGCCACGAATGGATGGCAGGTCACGCTGCACGAACTGATCATCGACGGCGACAAGGCGTGGGTGACGGCGAACAAGAACGTTCCCATGGACCTCTCGCCCTACGGCGGGCCGTACAACGGCGCCTTGATCGACTCAGCCGTCCAGGAGTACGACCTGAAGACGGGCAAGCTGCTCTACAACTGGGACGCGCTGAAGCACATCCGCATTGGCGACTCGCAGGCGTCGCTGATCTCGCCGTGGGACGCCTACCACGTCAACTCCATCGATCTCTCGGGCGACGGGACGTTCGTCGTCTCGATGCGTAACACCTTCGCCGCCTACAAGGTCGACATCAAAACCGGCAAGATCCTGTGGACGCTGGGAGGTCGGCATTCGGACTTCAAGTTCAAATCCGGGGCCAACTTCCAATGGCAGCACGACGTACGGGTGTACCCCGGGACGAACCTGGTTTCGATCTTCGACGACCACTGCTGCCAGATCACGGGCGGAGGCACGTATGTGTCGCCCAGCGCCGACTCTCGAGGCCTGGTGCTCAAGCTCAACATGCAGAATCACACCGCCAGCGAGTTCGCCCAGTACTACCAGGAGCCGTTCGTGGGGAACCCCACCTACATGGGCAGCCTCCAGCCACTCACAGGGGGAGATGAGTTCGTGGGGTGGGGGTCGAAGCCCCTGTTCTCCGAGTACACCGCCCTGGGCAAGACGATCTTCAACGGGAAGCTGCCTGGATCCGACGTGAGCTACCGCGCGAGCGTGGAGCCGTGGGTGGGGAAACCGGTGAACCCGCCCGCCGGAGCAGCGATACAGAAGGATGGGCACACCACCGTCTACGCCAGCTGGAACGGCGCCACGCAGCTCGCGCGATGGCGCGTCCTGGCCGACACCGGCACCGGCCGGCTGACGCCGCTGACCACGCAGGCCAGGACCGGCTTCGAGACAGCCATCCCCGTCTCAGGCAGCTACCACAAGTTCGAGGTCCAGGCGCTTGACTCGCGGGGTCACGTGATCGGGACCTCGCACACGTTCGGGTAGCGTCGGCGCGTCGGCCCGGCGCGAGGCCGTCCCGCGCGCGCCGGGCTGCCGGGCGCGGGACGGCCGAGCGGGACTGCCCCGCCAACCCGCCGGGCCTATGTCGCCCGAACCAGGTCGCCGGCCACCTCCAGCAGCCCCATGTTGGCGTGCTTGCGTGGGTTGCTCATCTGCAACGTGATCGTCGAGCCGTGCGGGCCCAGGACCTCCACGATGAGGATCAGGTCGCCGAATTCACATTCGGGTCCGTACTGAGCATCCAGCTTCTCCATCAGGTCAGCCGTCAGCTGGCCAACCCTGCTCTGATCAAAAGCCATCAGGCCTCCTAGCCCCGTTGGAGAGGCGTCGTTGTCGTGGAACGAACAACAACGCACGGCGGGGCCGACGTCAAGCTGAGCTGGGCGGGTCGTGGGATTGGGCGGGTCGTGGGATTGGGGCGGGTCGTGGGCGGAGCGCGGGTCGTTTCGCGGGGCGCGGGCGGGGAGCGAGACCCCTTTTGTGCATCTCGACCATGGCCCGCCCCACCACGCGCAGAAAAGGGCGAGATACGCCTATTACTGCGCGCGCTGCCCTGGCGGGCGATCGAACGTAACAAAAGGGGTGCGGTGGGTGCGAGGGCGCCCGCCAGAACACTCCGCCAGCGCAATCCGGTCCGCCCGCCCGAGCCGCCTCGCCGCCCAACCTGCAGGCCCCCGAGCCCGGTGCCTAACGTCACAACGAGCCCGCGGCGCGCTCGTCGACTGTTACGTCATTCACGCTCGGGTGCCCCCGCGTCCGGAGCGCACGCGGCGGAAGCCCGGCGCACCCTTGTGCCTCGGCCGCCCCCCGGCACCCGGCGCGGGAGCCAGCGCCCGCGCCCGCCCGGAGCCCTCAGAGCAGCCGGAGGGCGCCCAGGTCGGCTCTGGGCGCCCTCCCAGCCCTACCCGTCAGGAGAAGGTCTTGGATGTCTTGAGGACGTGGCCCTGGGAGTCCAGCGCCTGCACCTCATAGACCCGGTAGCTCTTGCTCAGGGTGATGACGGTCTCGAAACCGCTGCGAGCCTTGCTACCGACGACCTTCAGATGGTTGCTGCTGCCGCCAGCCAGCACCTGCCACTTGGCCACCGTGGTGGCCCCGTTCCAGCTGGCATAGACCTTGCTGCCCTTCACGGCCCCGCTGGGCGGATAGGACGGCGTACCGACCCAGTTGCCCGTGTAGAGAGCCCGGTAGGTCTCGTCCTTGCCCGGCCACTTGACGTTGAGCAGCTGCTTGCCGGTCCTCGAATACTCCGAGAAGAAGGGCAACGAGCCCCAGCCGATGACCGCGCCGCCATTGCCGAGCAGCTGCATGCTCCCCAGGAACGCGGTATGCAGGTTCTGGTCGTGGTGGAAGGCCTTTACCAGCGTGGCCTTGCGGGTGGCGAGTTTGAGGTGCAGCACCATCCCGGTCGACGGACGGCCGCCGACGCAGTCCAGTCCGCGGCTGTTCACCGTGCAGTTGTCGTTGAACAGCGTGACGTCCCCGTTGGAAAGCATCACCGCGTGGTGCTGCCAGGCGAAGTGGGCGTTCTTGGCGAAGTTGAAGAACGAGTGCTTACCGCCGAGCGTCCAGATGATCTTGTTGGTCTGAGGATTGATCAGATAGACGGCCCACGTGTTGCGCATGGAGACCAGCAGCTGGCCATTGGGCAGAAGCTGGGCGGAGTTCAGGTGATAGGCATCCCAGATCGCCCCGTGGCGCACGTCGCTGCGGGAGGGCGGAGGCTGCTCTGACTGGGAGAGAGGCACCCGCGCCTTGTGGCCTGGATTCAGGGCATCCCAGGTCTTGATCAGCTTCCCGGTCTTCAGGTTGTACTCCTGAAGCCCCACGTCATACACGGTGCCCCTGCGCCCGCCGCCCAGCGGCTGGTTCTTGACCTTTCGGTAGGCCGTGACCCACACGTTCGGGGTGCCCGGGACGATGGAGGCATCGTGGAGGCTGATCACCCAAGGAGAGCGGGCGGTCAGCGTGCCGATCGTCTGGTAGTGCTGGTTGACCACGATCAGCTTCCCCTTGGTGGTCGCTCCCGTGCTGTTCACGACTCCCTCCCACCACAGGAGCACCGGCTGTCCCATGAACGTCTCCTGCTGGAGATCCGCAGCCCCCACCTGTGTGCCCACACCGTGGAACCACACGGGGCGAAGCTTGTTGTCGAAGATGATGGGCCCGCCCTCGCCGGTCATCTTCCCCGGCGTGCCGACACTGGGCAGGCTGGCGACCAGGAAATCGCCGCCCGCCAGGCCCGGCTTACGCGACTCCACCTTGAGCTTCGGCGGATGCAGACCGGGCGCCGAGACGAACTTCCAAGCGCCCCTGGTGGTGAAGGCGCCGATCGGAGCAGCCTGGGCGGGGGCTGTCAGAGCCAGGCTCCCAACCACGCAGGCGAGAGCGAATGCAGGACGGAGAAATCGATGGGCATTTGGGAAGTAGGTCATGGCTAGGTGAAACACACCTCCTGGTGGGGAGTTTCGGGTTCGTTGGCTTCGGCTCGTCCACCTGCGGGAGTCGGGGCGGTCAGAGGGGCGAGTTTTCAGCCTCCGCGCGCCGCCGGACCCGAACCGAGACGCGCGACCATAACGGGTCCGCTCGGAGCGCGGCCGGCCGGCCGCGCCCACCCCTCAAAGCCCGGCGGCCCTGGCCACCGCCACCGCGACCTCCTCCACCTGCTCTCGGGGCAGAGCCGGGCTCATCGGCAGGGCGAAATTGGATCGTGCGAGCTCCTCGGTGGCCGGCAGCCGCGCGTCAGAGGAGGCGAAGGGGGCCATGGCCGGCTGGCGATGCATGGGGGTTCGGTAGTAGCCCCGGGCCGCCACACCGCTGCGGCGCAGCTCATCCACCAACTCGGGGGCGCGAGGGTGGGTGACCACGAACAGATGCCACGCCGGCTCCGCCTCCGGCGGAAGCCCGGGCAGCCCAACGTGCTCGCCGAGCCCCGCCTCGGCGTAGCCCCTGCCGACCTGGCGGCGAGCCTCGCTCCAGCGGTCGAGCTCTGGCAGCAGGACCCGCAGGATGGCCGCCTGCACCTCGTCCAGCCGGGAGTTGTATCCCACGCGCTCGAACGTTTCCTTGTCGCGGGACCCGTGGAAGCGCAGCGCCCGGGCCGATTCCGCCAGAGCCGGGTCATCGGTGGCGATCGCCCCACCGTCGCCGAACGCCCCGAGGTTCTTGGAGGGATAGAAGGAGATCGTGGCCATGTCTCCCAGCGCCCCGGCCTGGCGGGAACCCAGGCGAGCTCCCATGGCCTGAGCGGCATCCTCCAGCACCGGTATCCCCAGGCCGCGCAGCTCAGGAACGGGCGCCGGGCAGCCGAACAGGTCCACGGCGACGACCGCCCTGGTGCGTGAGGTGAGCGCCGCCCGTACGGTGTCCGGGGTGACATTGCGCGTGGCCGGGTCGACATCGCAGAACACCGGCCGAGCCCCCGCGGTGACGATCGCCTCCGCGCTGGCGTAGAAGGTGAAGGCAGGAACGACGACATCGTCCCCCGGCTGGACACCGAGAGCTCGGAGCGCGATCGTGATCGCGTCCGTGCCGTTGGCCACACCGATCACGTGTTCCACTCCCAGGTAGGCCGCCAGCTCCCGCTCAAAGGCCTCCAGCTCAGGACCCAGGATGAACGAGCCGGAGTCGACGACCGCCAGGATCCGCTGCCTGATCGCGTCCCTGAGCGGGGCCAGCGGCGTCGCCGTGTCAAAGAGCGGGATGGCCACGTTCGTGAGGAAACACTAATTGCCCGGTCCAGGGGAGTGCCCCGCTGGAGTTCCCCGATACGCTGGGCGACGTGATCCTCCTCCCCGCCTCGGTCACCGGACCGATCGTCAACCTGGCCACAAATCTCATCGAGTCGGTGGGTCTGGCCGGCGTGGCCATCATGACCGCCACCAGCGGCGTGATCGGCCTACCGGGCAGCGAGCCCACGATGCTGTTCGCGGGCTTCGACGTCTACCGGCACTCCCTGACCCTGCCGGGGATCATCGTGTTCGGCGTCCTGGGAGACCTGATCGGAGCCTCCATCGCCTACGCCATCGGCTTCTGGGGAGAGCACCTGCTGGAGCGGCACGGGGGGAAGTTCCACGTCAGCTCCAGCAGGCTGGAGCGGGCGACCCGCTGGTTCGATCGATATGGCAGCGCGGCCGTGTTCGTCTCGCGTCTGGTTCCGGGGCTGCGCCTGGTCTTCCCCTACGTGGCGGGCATCGCCAAGATGCCGTACTGGCGCTTCATCCTCTCCGCCGCCCTGGGCTCGGTCATCTGGATCACGGGCCTCGGGTTCCTGGGCCGGGAGGTCGGGCACGACTGGCAGAGCTGGCGCAACCACCTGGAGTACGTCGACTACGCCGTCCTGGCGCTGATCATCGCCGGCATCGCCTACCTGATCCTGCGGCGCGTCCGCAGCTCTCGCACCACCGTGGATGCCGTATCGGACTAGGGATTCTGGCGACGGGGCGGGCGGGCCAGAGCGCCCGGGCGCTTCCGGTGGGGCACGCGCTGGCCATCGGCCTGGTGCACGGACCGGCCGAGCTGCTCCCGGTGTCCTCGTCAGGGCACGTGACGCTCGTCCCGTGGCTGCTCGGCTGGGACTCCCTGCGGCCTGATCCAGAGCTTCGCAAGGCCTTCGAGGTGGCGCTTCACGCCGGATCCACGGCCGGCTGGCTCCTCTCCGGGGGCTGGAGGGCGCTGCCGGCAGCTGTCTCGTCGCGCCGGCGTCTGCTTGTCCTGGCCCTGATGACCCTGCCGCCGGGAGCCGCGGGCCTGGTTCTGGAGCGTCCGATCGAGCGTCGGCTTGGGCAGCCCCCCACGATCGCGGCCGGCCTGCTCCTGGGGGCCCTGGGCATGACGGCGGCCGATCGCCGGCCGCAGACCCGGAAGGCGGCTGAGGCTGGGGTGGGCGATGGATTGTGGCTGGGCGTGGCCCAGGCCTGCGCGCTGTTCCCGGGGATCTCTCGCAGCGGGGCCGCCCTAACCGCGGCCAGGCGGCGCGGCTTTCGGCGTAGAGATTCCTGGCAGCTCTCGATGCAGGCGGCCACGCCGGTGATCGCCGGTGCGGCCGCGCTCAAGCTCGGCCGGCTGCTCCGCCGTGCACCCTCATCGCGCCAGGGGGCCAGCCTGTCCGCCGGCGCGGCGGGCGCGTTCGCGTCCACCCTGGCTCTGGCAAAACTGCTCCGTCCCGCGGAGCGAGGTTGGCCGCTGGTGCCCTTTGCCGCGTATCGCGCCGTGCTGGCGCTCGCCGTGCTGGCGCGCCTCACCCGGTCTGGGCGAGGGTCCAGAGCTCTCCGCCGCCGCACCGCTCGGGGCTGACACGCCACTCGGCGGCCAGCTGCCAGAGCGTGGCGGCCGCCGTGGGACCCGGCAGCCGGCATAGGGTCGACACCTCCGCGGTGCTCAGCACTCCGAAGCGCTGAAGCGCCTGGTCCACATCAACTGACAACGCCCCGGAGACCGCTCCAGCCGCCAGCGCGGCCTGGCGCAGCTCGTCGTATGGGCCGTAGCCGTAGACCCCGTTGACGGCACCGTCGGCTCCGCAGAACTCCAGGGATGGGAGGACGACTCGCCCCTCGGTCTCGGAGTGGTGCTCGGAGGCGACCCGCCGGGCGCGCTCCAGATCCTCGCCCAGGAGCTCCAGCACGCCGTGGGACGACAGCGCGATGCGGAACCGCTCGAGGTCGATGGCCGGGAGCTGACGCGCCTCAGCCAGCAGGGCCTCGAGGTTGTCCAGTCTGCGCCCCCGACAGAAGAAGCCCTCACGGAGCCGGCGCAGATAGGGCCCCGGATCCCCCTGCTCCGACGCCGCCTTGACCGCCATGCCAGCCGCCTGCGAGCTCGTGGGCGGATCCCTGAGCCAGATCCTGACGTCGACCGGCATACCGCTCCGATCCGCGGCCTCCAGTGCCTGCAGGGCCATGTGCGGGCCGTCCTGGAGGGCATCGCCCATGCCAGCCATCACGTACTCGAACTGGAGAGCGTCGCCGAACTCCGTCTGGAGGCGACGCAACGAGGGCTCCAGAGCCCACGACCACGGGCAGGCAGGATCGGTGTAGTAGCGAATCTGGACGCAGGTCATATGTGCTCCTCCGGCGATCGCAGCCCACGAATTTTGGTGTCAGAGGTGTGAGTCATCCTGGTCTGGCGCAAAATAGAAGGACGCAGATGACGACGCTGCTCGGGACGACCCTTAACGACCGCTATCGCCTGGAAGCGCGAATCGGCGCCGGCGGAATGTCGACGGTGTATCGCGCGCTGGACGAAACCCTCCAGCGCCCGGTGGCAGTCAAGCTGATGAACCGGGAGATTGCGAGCAGCCGGACGACCCAGGCGTGGCCCGATCCGGCAAGGCCGGATACCGAGCCGGACACCGGCTCGAGCGATCAGCTCGAGCGGTTCCGCCGGGAGGCCCGGGCTGTGGCCCAGCTCTCCCACCCTCACGTCGTCGGCGTCATCGACGCGGGTGAGGACGAGGGCCGGCCATACATCGTCTTCGAGTACATCGAAGGAGAGACGCTAAAGGAGCGCATCCGCCGCTGTGGCCGCCTGCCGATCGCCGAGGCGGTGGCCTACGCGATCGAGATCGCCCGCGCCCTGGGGGCAGCCCACGCCCAGCACATCGTCCACCGTGACGTCAAGCCGCAGAACGTCCTCATCGACGAGGAGGGCTCGGCCAAGGTCACCGACTTCGGGATTGCCCGCACGCTTGACGAGGAAGGCCTGACGGCCGACGGAAGGGTGCTCGGCACCACCGACTACGTCTCCCCTGAGCAGGCCCTGGGGCAACCGGTGACCGGGCAGTCAGATCTCTACTCCCTGGGCATCGTCCTGTACGAGATGCTGGCCGGCGAGGTGCCCTTCAAGGGGGACAACCAGGTCGCGGTGGCCATGAAGCATGTTCGAGAGGCCATGCCGGACATCCAGGCCAAGCGCCCGGAGGTCTCGGCGGCGCTGGCCGCGGTGCTGGACCGGGCCACGGCCAAGCGCCGAGACGAGCGCTACGCCGACGACGCCGAGCTGATCACCGACCTGGAGGACGTGCTGGCCATTGAGGCCGCCCGGGCGGGCGCGGCGACGGGTGAGGTGACGACCGTGCTGCGGACGCTCCCCGCCAGAAAGCAGCGCCGGGTTCCCTACCGGGTGCGTCACCGGATCGTCACCGCCGGCCTCGCGCTCCTGGCCATGGCGGCCGTGGGAGGCGGGGTGGCCTGGCTGGTGACCAGGGCCCACCACGGCACCGGCGTTTCCGGCGGCGTCACGCACCTGCACCACGAGGCGCTCCAGCCGGTCGATCTGTGCCAGAGCTGTGCCCAGGGGTTCAATCCTCTGGGCAACCCGACCGATGAGTCACCGGACGCGGCCCTGGCGATCGACGATCAACCCAACACCTTCTGGAAGACCCAGCACTACTACGACCACAAGCTCAATAAGCCCGGGACGGGCATCTACCTGGATGCCGACCCCGGCACGACGGCCCGAGGACTGCGCATCGACGCTGCAACGCCGGGGTTCACGGTCAGGATCTACGCGCGCCAGAACCCGCCGCCCATCAGCTGGCCGGATTCAGGCTGGGTGGCGGTGTCGGCGCCGACGAAGGTGGGATCGAGCAGTCTCATCTCGCTGAACACCGTGAACACGCAGTTCAGGTATTACCTGGTCTGGATCACGGACCTGGGCGGACACGAGCAGCTGGTCATCTCAGAGCTCACCCTTTACAGGTAGCCCCGGCCGGGGAGCTGGCAGGAGATGCCGGCGCTCGCCAGGCGCGGGGCTAGAAGCGCTGCCGACGCTCGTCGGCGTGGCGTTCCAGTGCCAGCGCCACCAGACGATCCAGCAGCTCGGGATAGGCGACGCCGCTGGCCTCGAACAACGAGGCGAACACTGAGGTGGTCGTGAACCCAGGCATGGTGTTGAGCTCGTTGACCAGAACCCGGCCGTCCTCGACGAAGAAATCCACCCGCGCCAGGCCGTTGCAGCCAACCCGCCGGTACACGTCGATCGCCAGTGCCCGGACCTGTTCTCGGGTCTCGTCAGGCAGCCGCGCGGGTACGACCAGGTTCATGCCCCCAGGGGTGTACTTGGCCTCGTAGTCGTACCAACCGCCACCGGAAGAGAGCGTGATCTCGCCGGGGTCAGAGGCCAGCGGTTCGCGATTGCCAATCACCGAGCACTCCACCTCCAGGCCCTGGGCCGCGGCCTCCACGATGACCAATGAGTCGTGCTCGAAGGCCGCCCGGACCGCGGGCATCATCTCCTCCGGGCCCTGGACACGGCCTATGCCCACCGAGGATCCGAGCCTGGCAGGCTTGACGAAGACCGGAAGGCCCAGCCGCTCCAGGGCAGCCAGCAGCGGCTCGCGATCGCGCTCCAGCTCCTCCCGGGTGACGCCGCGATAGTCGACCTGCGGGATCCCGGCGTGACTCATGACCTGCTTGAAGGTGACCTTGTTCATGCACAGCGCGGAGCACAGCACCCCGGCGCCCACGTACGCAACATCCAGGCACTCGAGCAGCCCCTGAATGGTGCCGTCCTCACCAAACGGTCCGTGGAGGGCCGGGAAGGCCACGTCCGCGCCCTCCAGGCCGGTCCCCGGCTCGAGAGCTATCGGGTTCCCGTCTCGGCGCCAGACCCCGTCACGCCCGATCTCCACGTAGACCGGCTCGTGGCCCGCCTCCCGCAGGCCCTCTCGGATCGACTGCGCCGAGGCCAGCGAGACCTCGTGCTCGGAAGACCGGCCGCCTCCCAGGACCACGACCCGAACTGGACTCAAGGGCCGGGCGTGGTCGGCGTGGTCGGCGTGGTCGACGTTGTCGTCGTCGGCGTGGTGGGGGTCGTCGGCGTCGGCGCCGAGTAGTGCCCCACGACGATCGTCACGGTGCTGCCCGGTTTGACGCTCGTGCCCCCCGGCGGGTCCTGCCTCACCACGACACCATCCTTGTTCTGATGCGCGACCGTCTTGCTCCTCTCGACCACCGAGAAGCCGGCCTGCCGAAGCTGGCTGGTGGCGGCGCTCGCTCCCTGGCCGGTCACGTCGGGCACGGGCGCCTTCGGGATCGCCTTGGCGATCACCAGATTGACCGTGGTGGAACTCGGAACAACTTGCGATCCCCCCGAGGGGCTCTGACTGAGCACAGTCCCAGGCGCGGAGCTGGAGGTCTGGGTCGCGGTAGTGATGTCGTTGAAGCCGGCGTTGTGCAGGTCCGACTTGGCCTGCCCCTCTGACTCACCGGTCACATCGGGAATGCTCACCTTGGGTGGACCGCTCGAGACAAACAGGTTCACCCGGGATTCGACCTGCACAAGCTGCCCAGGCTGCGGACCCGTGGTGATCACGCGACCTTCAACGAACTGGGTCGAGGATTGCGTAAACACGTGACCCACCTTGAGCCCCGCAGCCCGGAGTGTCTTCTTGGCCTGATCAAGTGTTTCGCCAACCACCTCGGATGGCACGGGAACCGATCCCGGCCCCGATGACACGGTGAGGGAGATCTTCGCGCCCTCATCCACCTTGCTTCCGCCCTGGGGCAGCTCCCCGATGACGAGGCCCACCGACTTTTTGCTGGGCACCTGGATCACGCTGACCTCGAACCCCGCGTTCTGGAGCACGGTCCGCGCGGTGTTCAGGCGATAGCCGACCACGTTCGGCACCGGCACCTTGGTCGGTTTGGTCACGAAGTAAAAGGCCGCGGCACCGCCGGCCACGAGCAGTACGAGCGCCAGGGCCAGCCAGGGCCACCACTTGCGCCACCGCGCCTCCTCGGCGTCCTCGGGGCCAGGCTCGCCGGGTGGGGGATCACCCTGACCGTCGGCCGATGGTCCGGCGAGGACCGGCGGCGGCGCGGTCGGAGCGGCCGCCATACCCGCCGGCGGCGCGGCCGCTGACGGCAGACCGGCCGCCAGACCGGCGCCGCCGGCCACCGCCGCCATGGCCGCGGTCCGCTCGCCGGCCGCTCCGGCCAGGATCGCGGCGCGAGCGGCCTCCAGGGCCGTGATGAGGTCGTCCGCGTTCCGCGGCCTGTCGGCTGGATTCTTGTTGAGCGTCCAGAGCACGACCTCCTCGAGGGCCGGGGGGACACTCGGGTTGACCTGGGTGGGAGCCGTGGGAGCCTCCGAAACGTGCTTGAGGGCGATCGTCACCGCTGACTCGGCGTCAAAGGGCACCCGGCCGGTCAGGAGCTCGTACAGGATCACGCCCACCGAGTACAGGTCCGAGGATTCGCTCACGGCATGCCCCTGGGCCTGCTCGGGAGACAGATACTGCGCCGTGCCCATGATCGAACCGGTCTCGGTCATGTCTGATGCGCCGGCCCGAGCAATGCCGAAGTCCGTGACCTTGACGTGGTCTGACTCATCGACGATGGCGTTGTGGGGCTTCAGATCACGGTGGATTACCCCGTGACGATGGGCGAAGCGCGCCGCCTTGAGGATCTGGAGGGTTATGTCAACAGCCCGGATGGGGTCGATCGGCGCCTCGTCCCTGATCAGCTGCTTGAGCGAACGCCCCGTCAGGTGTTCCATGGCGATGTAGTACGTGCCGTCGTAGTCGCCCCGGTCGTAGACCCCCACCACGTTCGGATGCTGGAGGCCGGCGGCAGCCTGGGCCTCCCGGCGGAAGCGCTCCACGAAGCCCGGGTCCTCGGAGAAGCGGCGATGCAGCAGCTTGAGAGCCACCTTGCGTCCCAGCTGCTGATCCTCGGCCAGGAAGACATCGGCCATCCCTCCGCTCCCGAGCCTGGACAGGACCCGGTAGCGCCCGTCGATCATGGTTCCGGGTGCAATCTCGGCCACGTCAATGACCCTCCGAGAGCAGCGTCTGGAGCACCGACCTGGCGATGGGGGCGGCCACGGTTCCTCCGAAACCACCCTGGCTCTGGTGAACGCTGACGACAATTGCGATCTTCGGATTGTCCGCAGGGGCGAAGGCCACAAACGAAGGCTGAGTCAGGTTGGAGCCGGGGGCGCCTATGGAGGCGGTTCCGGTCTTGCCCGCAATGCTGATCCCGCTCAGCTGAACGGCCGTGCCCGTTCCCTCCTCCACCACCTTTTTCATCATCTGGGTCAGATCGCGCGCCGTGGAGGGTTTCATGACCTGCGAGTAGACGGCCGGCTTTATGGACTTGACCGTCACGCCGTCAGGGTTGACCACCCGTGAGGTCAAGTGCGGAACCATGAGCCGGCCACCGTTGGCCACGGCCGCGGCCACCATCGCCATCTGAAGCGGAGTCACAGCCACACCGCCCTGACCGATTCCGATCCGTCCGATGTCCTCGTCAGGACTGCCCGGCGGGAGGGGCTTGCCCTTCGAAGACAGGACCTGGCTGGCGATCAGTCCGAGCGGCGGATAGTCAAGCGGCGGCTTTGAGTAGAAGCCGAACCGCTTCATGTAGTCGGCCATCTTCGCCCGCCCGACGCGCTCTGCCACCTGGGCGAAGATCGTGTTGATGGAGTACGTCATCGCCGTGGTCAGCGTCTGTGGGCCCCAGCTCTGGTTTCCATCGTTATGGAGCGGGACTCCGGAGACGGTGATCGGCGAATTGCCGTTGATAGTCGAAGTCGGGCTGTAGAGACCACTGTCGAGGCCGGCGGCGGCGGTGACGATCTTGAACGTCGATCCGGGTGCGTAGAAGTCCTGGGTGGCGCGGTTGAGCTCCGAGCAGCCGGGCGACCGACAGTTGTCAGGATTGTTGGGGTTGTAGCTGGGGTTTGAGTACATGACCTTGATCGCGCCGGTCCGCGGGTCGAGCGCCACCACGGATCCCTCCTGTCCCCCCAACGCCTGAATGGCCGCCCGCTGGGCCTTCGGATCCAGCGTGGTGTGGACGTCGTCTCCCACGCGGCGGGAGGAGATCTGGCCGAAGATCGAGCTCAGGCCGCCCTGAGTGCCGGTGATGTAGGCGTTGTCCGATCGCTCCAGGCCGGCGCTCCGCCCCTGGGCCGGGATCGCGTAACCGACGGCCTGGGAGAACACCGAGCCCTGCGGGTACGTCCGGCCCCAGGTGCCGCCGGCCGCTCGGACCGAGCGCGCCAGCACCGTCCCATCGTTGGCCAGGATCTCGCCCCGCTTGATCCTCAGCTGGGCGAGCAGTGTGAGCTTGTTGAGCGAGTTGTTGGCCAAGCTCGTGGAGTCGAACACAGTCCAGCGAGATGTGAACACGACCAGGAGCGCGAAGAGGACGGCGATGAAGCCGAACAGGCGGACGATCTGTGTCGTCATGGCGTCGTCGGTCTCCTGGCGCGGTCGGACACGAGAAGCAGCAGAGCCACCAGGACGAAGTTGGCCACGATCGACGAGCCGCCATAGGAGATGAAGGGGAGAGTCACGCCGGTGAGCGGGATCACGCGGGTCACGCCGCCGACGATCACGAACACCTGGATGGCCAGAATCGTGCTCAGGCCGGCCGCCAGCAGCGTTGAGAACGAGTCCTGGGCCAGGATCGCCGTCTTCAGTCCCCGGCCGATCAACATCAGGTACACGACCAGAAGCGCCGCGGCACCAAACAGGCCCAGCTCATCGGTGATGACGGCGTAAATCATGTCCGTCTGGGGGAATGGAATCAGCGGACCGCCGCCGGGCAGCGTCAGGATCGACTGGCCGAACCCCTGGCCGAATAAGCCCCCCGCGGCCTGGGCAAACACGCCGTTGGCCACCTGATAGCTGCCCAGCGGGGCCTTGTACAGGGTGGGATTGAACGGGTGAAGCCAGTCCTCCACGCGGGCGTGGACGTGCGGGATGTGAGTCCCCAGGTACCAGGCGCCCAGGGCAAAGGCCAGGGCGCCGATGACCACGAACGAGATCCGGCCCGTGGCGATGTACAGCATGGCCAGCAGACCGCCGTAGAACAACAGCGACGAGCCGATATCGCTTAAGACGACCATGATCCCCATGGCCAGACCCCAGATCACGAGGATCGGACCGAAGTGCTTTACCGGGGGCAGCGTCACGCCGAGGATCCGCCGGCCGCCGCTGACCAGCACGTGGCGGGTGTCCCTGAGATAACTGGCCAGGAACACAACCAATCCGATCTTGGCGAACTCGGCCGGCTGGAAGACGAACAGCCCCGGAATGTGGATGCCCAGATAGGCCCCGTTGGCCGAGTAGCCGATGCCGGGCACCCGCGGCAGAGCCAGCAGCCCCAGCGAGATGAACACGATCGTGTATCGGTAGCGCTCGAGCTTGCGGTAATCCCGCAGAAGGATGATCGTGGCCGCGAACAGGATCAGCCCCAGGACAAACCATTGCGCCTGCTGCCGGGCCAGCGTGGCGTCGATCCGATAGACCATGACGATCCCGAAGCTGGCCAGGACCGCCACCAGAGGGAAGATGTAGGGGTCGGCGTGGGGCAGGGTGATCCGGAGCACGACATGCCCGGCCAGGCAGAGGCCGAGGAAGATCGCCCCGTAGGTCAGCGAGATGTTCGAGAGCACGTTGGACCGCTGGATGAACACCCCGGCGAACCCTGCCGTGAGCAGCAGGGTGGCCGGAAGCAGGCCGATGAGCTCGCGGTTGCGAGATCTCATGACCAAGCCCCCGTGGGGCCGGGGGCTGGTGCCGGAAGAGCGCTCACCGCGAAACCCTTCCCAGCTCCAGTTCGCGGACCAGCTTCATGGCATCAGACTGCGAGCGAAGCTGGTTGCCAAAGAACTGCTTGCGCCGATCACCAGGGACGAGCGAGGCCGGTACCCCGGAGACGAAGAACGTCTCGTACAGGGGGATCCCCGCCGGCAGGTCATAGGGCAGGCCGCGGTAGATGGTGACGATCCCCTGGCCGTTGGTGCCGATGAAGTACAGCTGCCGGGTGGCCAGATAACCGCCGCCTCCCACGAGCAGCAGCACGGCCAAAACCGCCACCAGAGCGGCGATCGGCTTCCTCGAGCGCCGCCGACGAGGGGCCGGGGGTGGAACGTCCGGCTCCGAGGGACGGGGCTGGGATCGCACAGCCGACGCCGGCGCGACCGCCACCGCCGGGCGGGGGGCGGGCTCGGGTGCCTCGGGCGCCGGATGGCCCACGATCGTCTCCTCCACTGGGAAGTCGGGGCCGCCCTCGCCCTCCACGTCCTCCACGCGGAACAGCACGACGGTGATGTTGTCGCGGCCACCAGCCTCGTTGGCCTGACCGATCAGGGTCCGGGCGGCCTCCTCCAGATCGGAGGCGCCGGCCAGGACCTCTGTCACGCGATCCTCGGAGATCATGGAGGTCAGTCCGTCGCTGCACAGCAGCAGCACATCCCCCGCCTGGACCGGATACGTGAACGTGTCGACCTCCACATCAGGCTCCGGTCCCAGTGCCCGGGTGATGATCGATCGCTGCGGGTGCTCGGCCGCCTGCTCCTCGGTGAGCTTCCCCCGCCGGACCAGTTCGTCCACCAGGGAATGATCCTGGGTGAGGCGGCTGAGCTGCCCGTCGCGGAACATGTACGCCCGGCTGTCCCCCACATGGGCAATGGCCAGCTGGGCGTCGTCCAGATAGGCGGCCGTGAGTGTGGTGCCCATCCCCTCGCGCCCGGTCTCGGCCCGGGACCGCTCGTAGATCTGCTTGTTGGCCGTTCGCACGCGCTCGGCCAGCCGCTCCTCCGGACTTCCGTCGGCGCTCAGGCCGTGCTGAAACGTTTCGATGGCCATGCGAGAGGCCACCTCACCGGCCTGGGCCCCACCCATGCCATCGGCCACGACGAACAGCGGCGCCGAGGCATAGGCGCTGTCCTCGTTCTCCCGCCGCTGGAGGCCGGTGTCGCTCCGGCAGATGCTGTCAACCGCTCGCAGCATCGTCCATCCTCATTGGTGGTAGGAGAACTCCGAGTCGCCGATCCGGATGCGGTCGCCGACGTGCAGCGGCTGCGGCCCGTTGAGCGGCTCATCGTTCAGGTAGGTCCCGTTGGTCGATCCCAGGTCCTCGATCACCAGGACGTGGCCCTGCTTGGAGATCCGGGCGTGACGTGAGGAGGCAAAGGGATCTTCGAGATGGATCTCCACGTCTCCGCGGCCCAGCGTGACCGGGCCAAGCAGGTCATAGGCCACTCCCGACTCGTGGCCTGGAGCGTGCTCAACTCGCAGCCGCGGCTCACCAGCGTCGACCCCGTTCTCCAGGGCGACCGAGGCGGCATACATGCTGGTGGCGTCTGAGGGAGGGGGCGAGTAAGCCTCGCCGTCCACCTCCTCGACGCGGCGCGACCCCCGCCTGACGTCGCGCAGGACGCCCCAGGCCACCCACAGCAGGAACAGATACAGGACGGCCAGAAAGCCGAACTTCAGAGCAAAGGAGGCGGGCTGCAGCAACATCGTCGTTCTCTATTCCAGCTCAAAGGTCAGGCGCGTCGACCCGAGCTCAATCTCGTCGCCGGGCTTGATCACCTCAGGACCTTCTATCGAGCGTCCGTTGAGACGCGATCCGTTGGTGGACCCGAGATCGGACAGCACCCAGGAGCCACCGCGAGGCCGGACCTCGGCGTGGCGCCGGGATACGTTGGGATCCTGGAGGACGACCTCGCACTCGCGGCTTCGCCCCAGCGTGACCCCGGCCGGACCGACCACCAGCCGCCGGCCGTCCAGGAGGAGGAGGGCCGTCTGGACCCGGCTCCGGGCCCGCTGCTCCAGCGGCTCGGCAAGCCGCTCGGCATTGCTGTAGACCATCGTGCGTCCCGAGGGTTCCTCGGGCGCCGAGGACTCCTCGGGCGCGGCCTCCTCAGGCGGATGGACGATCCCGGTCTGAATGCCGAACTCCCCCAGGCCAAGCCGTCGGTCGGTCTCGAACTCGATCACCGGGCGAGACATGAGGGTGAGGCGCTCCCGTCGGGCATGCTCCAGCAGATAGCCGGCCAGCTCGTCGGCCAGCGCGGCCTCGTAGCCGGAGAAGCGCTCTCTGTCACGTTGCGATAGGAACACGCGGTACTCATTGGGCACGTAGGTCCGCGAGAGCGATAGAGACTTGTGCTCCTCCATCTCACGAGCCAGTTTGCGGGCAATCTCGACTGGCCGGACCTCTGATCGAAAGGCACGACTGAACGTGCCTTCCACGAGGCCGGCAATCTTGCTCTCGAGGGTACGAAGAACGCTCATGGCAATGGCCGCTGCGGCCTGTCTCCAAGCGCGTAAACCTGGCCTTCAGCGCGTTTCCATGCTACGCGAGTCCTGCCCGGGCGTCGGACCATCCGCCGGACGGGCGGCCTCGCCGCACCACTCCAGGCAGCATTCCCGCCACGGCACAGGCCAGCGCTCCTGCCAGCGCCGGGGCGAGCCGGAGCGTCGCCCCCGGAGCCACCGCCGCCAGGACGCCGTACGTGGCGATCGTCACGCAGGCCGACCAGAGAAGGACAGATCCGGCCCGAGCAGTCACCGAGCGGGGGCCGCCGAGGCCCGGCCCGCCGATGACGGCGGGCAACACCATGGCGCCCACAGCCCACACCAGCCCCGGGAGAAGCAAGCCTGAGTGCAGCAACGGATGGAGCACCTGGTGGGGTGCATCGGACAGGGAGGCGATCCACAGCCTGGGAGCGCTTGCCCCCGCCGGGACGCGCACGTAGTCAGCTCCGGCGCCCAGCAGGCCACCGATCACCAGCCAGCTCCAGCCCGCCATGCCCAGGACAACTCGCTGCCATGCCGTGGGCGCGCGCCCGGCCAGCGCCGGCCATAGGCCGGGCAGGCCGACCAGAGCGAGCGCCGGGACGAGCGCCGGCAAGGGCCAGCGCGTGGGACGGCCGATCAGCAGCAGAACAGGCGGCAGCGAAGCCGCCAGGAGCAGGACCGCTCCGCCCAGTTTGTCCTCACCGACCAGCAGCAGGGTGCCCGCGAAGACGAGCGTCATCCAGCCGATCCGGGGCAGTAGGGCCACGAGCAGCCCAACACCCACCATCACCAGCGCGGGGTACACCGGCTCTGACGAGAGAACCGCGGAGGCAAACCACGCCGTGGCCAGAGCAGCGGCCCCGGCGGCCGCGGCTCGCCAGGTCCATCCGCCAGCCAAGCCTGGCCCCGGTTCGACCGGGACCCCGACCGCAGCCACGACCCCAGGGGACCCAGCCACCTCCTGACCGGGTGGCGCCCTCGCCGGATCCTCGCGCCGGGCAAAGGCCTGGAGCTCGTGCTCCTCCGCGCGCGTCCGACTCACCTGGTGTGGAGCCGCCGTGCCGGGGCAATCCTCCACCTGGTCAATCGCCGAGATCAGTGCGCTCCGCAGCTCCAGGACGGTGCCGCGTTCACGCGGCCGGGGACGCAGCACCAGATCGATACCGCACGCCAGGTCACGAGGAAGATCGCGGCGATACCGCCGGACCGCGGGCAGGTATGTGCCCAACCTCCGCGCCCGCCCTGAGTGACGCCCCAGCCGGAGCGGGTTGACCCCCGTCAGACCCTCGTAGATCACCAGGCCGAGCGAGTACAGGTCGGCCGAGGCGTGGGCCTCCCTGCCCTCGGCCTGCTCCGGCGCCATGTAGGCCGTGGTCCCCACCACGTCACCGGTCCGGGTGAGGGCGTCCCCGCCGATCACCCGGGCCACCCCGAAATCGGTCAGCTTGGCGACCTCAGCGGCCGTGGAGGGCGAATCAGGGACGAGAACATTGGAAGGCTTGACATCACGGTGAACCACCCCCTGTCGGTGGGCGTACTCCAGGGCGTCGCACAGGGCCACACCAGCCGCGAGGATGTCTCGATCGGACAGGCGGCCATCTCGGAGGAGATGGTCGAACGTCCTCCCTCGCACCAGCTCGGAGACCAGATAGCCCCCGTCGTCGTCCACGACGGCTTCATAGAGGATCACGATGCCGGGATGGTGGAGCCGCGCTGCGGCCCGGGCCTCGCGTTCGAAGCGCCCAGAGGCGATCCGCTCCCGGGGCAACAGCTTGATCGCCACATCGCGCTCCAGACGCTCGTCGCGAGCCAGCCACACAGTGCCGAAGGCGCCCGCCCCAAGTCGGCGAGTCAGCCGGTAGCGCCCCAGGACCGGGACGCCGTTGGTGCCAGCCGTAGCGTCCATTACGGCGGTCGCCGTGGGGTCATCACGCGCTGCCACGGCGCCCGGAGCGGCCGGCGGGGCCTGCCACGTCGTGTCGGCCAGGGTGGGTGAACCGCTGTCGTGCATCGACAGCGCATTTCCACGCTCGGGAGGCCATCCCTTCGACTGCGCGGGCTGCTTCACTCGCTCCAGCCGCCCGCACCGTCATACTGAGCCTTCCGATCCCCTCAAGGAGCAGCGTTTTGTCGTTCTTCGACGAGGTCGAGGAGCCTCTCGCAGAGCCATCCAGCCAGGCCCGGCCACGTCGTCCCGCTGCGGGACGCGGACGACGGACACCCGGAGGAGGTGGCGGGGCCGGCGGGCCGCGCGGGCCTGGCGGTCGCTCCGAGCAGGCGGTTCGCACGCGCAGGCTGGTTGCGCTGGCGGCGCTGATCGTCGTCCTGATCCTGATCGTGATCGGGGTTCACAGCTGCCAGGTCAGCCAGGCCAACAGCGACCTCAGGAACTACACGGTCAACGTGTCCTCGCTGATCCAGTCCTCCAACCAGACAAGTCATCAGTTCTTCGGCCTGCTCTCCAGCGGACAGGGGCCATCGAACTCGTCGAACCTCCAGAGCCAGGTGGACGAGGCGCGGTTGACCGCCGAGACTCAGCTGAACAAGGCGAAGGGCCTGGATGCTCCCGGACAGCTCCAGACCGCGCAGGCCGACCTGGTGCGGGCCATGCAGATGCGGGCCGACGGCATCGCGGACATCGCTCAGCACCTCCCGGCCGCGCTCCAGCCCCAGACCAGCGCCAGCGCGGTGGAGATGATCGGTGCCGACATGGCGCGCTTCTACGCCTCCGACGTGCTGTACAAGGACTACACGCTGCCCATGCTGGTCAAGGCCCTGCACGACGCCGGCATCCCGGCGGGTGGTCCCAACGGCGAACCCATCAACGAGGGCCAATTCCTGCCCGATGTTCAGTGGTTGCTTCCCACCTTTATCGCCAGCGAGCTGAAGGCCCCGGCTCCGGGAACGAAATCGGGCAAGGTGGCACCCGGAACGCACGGCCACCAGCTCAGCTCGGTCAGCGTCGGGAGCACGACGCTTCAGACGGGATCCACGAACACGGTCCCCGCCCAGCCGGCGCCGACGTTCACGTTGAGCTTCAGCAACAGCGGCTCGAACGATGAGACGGGCGTTGTGTGCAAGGTGACCGTGGGTGGATCGGGAATCAGCGGACAGTCCGTGGTTCCGCGCACCGCGGCCGGTCAGAGCTACACCTGCAAGGTCACGTTGAGCTCCTCGCCCCCGCCTGGCGCGTACACCGTTACGGCGACCGTCGAGGCCGTGCCGGGCGAGAAGAACGCCTCCAACAACACCCAGAGCTTCCCGGTCACCTTCCAGTAGACCGGTGTTTCACGGCGCTGCACCCCGGCGCAGACGCCGCCTATCCTTCCCCGCGTGACCAGCCTGCACAGCACCGTGGCGATCCTGGCCATCGTGGGCACCGCGGTGGCCGCTCTGGCCCTCCTGCTGTGCCTCGTCCTGGCCCTGAAGCTGCGCCGCATCCGGGCGGCCCAGAAGACGGTCCTGGGAGACGGGACGCATGATCTGGTGGGGCATGCCGCCGAGCTCCAGCGCCAGTTCCAGGCACTCTACGACTACGTGCAGGACGCGGCCAACCAGCTGAACGGGCGGCTCCAGGTGGGCGAGGATCGACTGGACGGCACTCTGGCCTACCGCGCCCTGGTGCGCTACGACGCGTATGGAGAGATGTCCGGCCAGCAGTCCACATCGATCGCGCTGCTGGACGCCCACCGCTCAGGGTTGGTGCTGTCCTCGATTCACCACCGCGACCAGGCCCGCCTGTATGCCAAGCAGATAACGCAGGGCGAGCCGGAGTACGAGCTGTCTCCTGAGGAGAACGAGGCCATCCGCCTGGCTCTGGGCGCCGAGCGTCCGGACCAGGCCCGGGCCTGAGGGCTGCCCCGCCATAGCGAATGCGACTGGGGTACTTCGGCCCGGAGGGCACCTTCACCCATGAGGCGTTGATGGCCTCGACGGGGTCGCTGGAGTTCGAGTCCGTTCCGCTGCCCACCATCTACGACGCCGTGATGGCCGTGCACCGCCGCGAGGTGGAGCGGGCGCTCGTGCCGATCGAGAACTCATTGGAGGGATCGGTCAACGCCACGCTCGACGCCCTGGCGATGGAGACCGAGGACGTCACGATCGTGGGGGAGACAGTGCACCCCATCAGGCACTGCCTGATCGCCCGAACCGAGCTGGAGCTGGATGAGATCGAAACGGTGATCTCGCATCCCCAGGCCACCGCCCAGTGCGCCCGGTTCATCCGAGATCGCCTCAGCCAGGCCCGGGTTCTGGGAGGAAGCTCCACGGCCGACGCGGTGCGCATGGTGGCCGAGCACGACGGACCATGGGCGGCGCTGGGAAATCGCCTGGCCGCCGAGCGCTATGGCTGCCGCGTGCTCCGGGCCGGGGTGGAGGACGTCGCTGACAACGAGACCCGATTCGTATGGCTTGGGCCTGATGGTGTGCCGCCGGGAGCACCGGGGAGCCCGGAGCCGATCCTGGGCCCCTGGAAGACGGCGGTGGTGTTCTGGGGGATCGGTGCCGAGGCCCCAGGGTGGCTGGTGGGCTGCCTGTCAGAGCTGGCCGAGCGGGAGGTGAACCTGACGCGGATCGAGTCACGCCCCCGCAAGCAGGGACTCGGCCGGTACATGTTCTTTCTGGACCTGGAGGGACGCGTCACCGAACCGCACGTCAGCCAGGCGCTGGATGCACTGCGCGACCGGGTCGAGGTGCTGCGGGTGCTGGGGTCGTTCCCGGTGCCCGCGGGCTGAGCCGGGCTGCTAGCCGGATCCGCGACCCGCGGTCGCTCGCGGATCGCGGTTTACGCCGCGAGGTATTGCTGCCAGGCCACCGGAATCGTGGGGCTGGCCACGCGAATGAACACGGTGGATTTTGGCGTGCGCGGCTGCCTGTGCAGGTGCATGCCCACCTGCCTGGGGAGTGCGTCACCCTTGCGGCGGTTGCACGGGGCGCAGGAGGCCACAATGTTCTCCCAGCTCGAGGTGCCTCCCTTGGACTTGGGGATCACGTGGTCCACCGTCAGGTTGGATCGCGACCCGCAGTATTGGCACGTCCATTCATCTCTTGCAAAAACCGCCCGGCGAGTGATCTTCCGACGATGGGTGTCCCGAGGGATCCGGACGTACGTGACCAGCCGGATCACCGTGGGTCGCTGGATCGACTGACTGGCCGACCGCAGCTCCCACTGGGAGCGCTCGATCACCTCGGCCTTGTCCTTCAGGAGGAGCACCACCGCGCGCCTGACCGTGCAGACGTTGATCGGCTCATAGGTCGCATTCAGCACGAGCACCCGGCCACGCTCCCGTCCGCGCCGCTGGTGCTCCCGAGGCGGCGCGGACCCCACTGGGGCTGGTACCGATGTGGCCATGGCTGGCCGCCAGTGTAGCGATGGAGAGTGCGGTATTCGCCCGCTGCAACTGCCGATTCTGCGGATCCGAGATGCCTTGCCAGCCCGCGCTTAACGACGGAGAGCGCCGTCGACGGCGGCGCTCTCCGTGTACATCATTCGGCTGGACGAAGTCGGTGCGAGTCCTCGTGCCGGAGGGACTAATCCCGGCACTCGCCCCGACGGTGTCTCGGTTGGGACTCCGCTAAGCGGGGCCAGCCTCCGACCTAGCGGCCGGACACCTCCAGGGTCCCGCGAAAACTGTCAGTCAGACGGACCACCTCCTTTCTCTGGTGACGCTGAGCTTAGCGAACCCGTGGGACACGCTCTGTGACACGCTGCGGACCGTGCAAGGCCCGGCGCCACCGCAGTCGAGGTTGCTCAGCATCGACTTCGAGGACTGGCACCAGCTGGTCCGCCGGCGGGTGGGAGCGGCCGACTGGGAGACCGGCGGCACGGCGCTGGAGCGCCAGACAGGCGCGCTGCTGGAGCTGCTCCAGGAGCTGGGAGCCCGGGCGACCTTCTTCGTTCTGGGAGTGAGCGCCCAGGCCCATCCCCGTCTGGTTGAGCGGATCGTGGCCGGCGGTCATGAGGTGGCCAGTCACGGACACAGCCACACCCCCGTCCACGCGCAATCCCCCGGCGAGTTCGAGCGGGATCTGCGACAGGCTCGCCACGTGATCCAAGAGCTGACAGGGGTGACCCCCGTCGGCTATCGCGCCCCCGCGTTCTCCATCACGACGGACTCCACCTGGGCCTACGACGTCCTTGCCGCTGAGGGCTTCGCCTACGACTCCAGCCAGCACGACTCGCCCCGCCTGCACAACCGCATCAGGACTCAGAACGGCGCTCCGTACCGCATGGAGCTACCCACCGCCACGCTGTGGGAGTTTCCCGTGGCCGTGTGGCGCACCCCGGTGGGGCCCGTGCCGGTGGGCGGCCCGTCGTACTGGGCGGTCATGCCCACCCGTCTGGTCCTGCACGGTTTGGCTCAGGCCGGACCGCTCGCCGGGCTCTACCTGCATCCGCAGGAGCTCGACCCTGAGCATCTGCGGGCCGAGCTCCCGGACGGCACGAGTCGACGTCAGCGAGCCCACGGAGCATTCCGGAGCGCGCAGCGAAACCTGGCTCGGCGGAGGACCGCCACCATCCTGCGAGCCATCGCCAGGCAGCACCTGCTGATCCCGTATGGTGAGGCCCATGCCGGCCTCGCTCACGGCGCCCCAGCGAGTACGTAGGCGCTTCACCAGCCGGGCTCGCCAGTTCGACGACCTCTACGAGGACCAGCGGCTGCTCGTACGCCTGCTGCGACCCGGACTCCTCAGGCGGCGCCAGCTGGCCGTGGAGACCGTCAAGGCCTACGGTCAGCCGGCCGTCCTGGACGTCGGCTGCGGCTCGGGGAGGATTGGCGAGTTCGTCCTGGAGGCCGGCGCATCGAGCTACCTTGGGATCGACTTCTCAGAGCCGATGATCGAGATGGCCAGGGACCGCCTGGCCCGATTTGCGGACCGAGCGAGCCTCCGGGGCGAGGACTTTCTCGTCTCTCCGGTGACGGGCGCGTTCGACGTCGTCCTGGCCCTGGGCGTGTTCGACTACCTGCCCAACCCGGGCGAGTTTGCCGCCCGCATGTTTCAGCACTGCGCGCCGCAGGGTTGTGTCGTGGGGTCCTTCCCGAGCTGGTCCCTGCTCAAGGGACCGGTGAGGAAGGTCCGCTACGAGTGGATCGGAGACTGCCCGATCTTCAACTACGACCGCCCCCGGCTGGAGCAGCTGTTCCACGACGCCGGGTTCTCCCGAGTCGAGCTGCTCACGCCGGGGCGCAGCGGCTTCCTGGCCCGCGCCTATCGCGATTAACGCACTCGTGGGGTGACGGTTCCTATGGCCACAGACTGGGCGACGATCTCGTCGCTGGCCACAGCCGCCGGGACACTCGTCCTGGCGCTGGCCACGTTCGCGTCGGTGCGCTCGGCCAACCGTTCGGCTCGGATCGCTGAGCAGGCGCTCCAGGAGCAGCGGCGGCCCGTGCTGGGCCCATCGCGATTCGAGGACGCCCCGCAGAAGCTCATGTTCGTGGATGGGCACTGGGTCCGCGCGGCCGGCGGCCATGGCTCGGCCGAGCACGTGAACGGCGTCGTCTACCTGGCGCTGAGCCTTCGTAACCTGGGCGCGGGCATCGGCGTCCTTCACGGCTGGCACGCCTGGGCGGGACTCCGCCCCTCCGGCGAGTTTCCGCAGCCCGCCCCTCCAGAGGAGCTGCGGCCCCTGACTCGCGACCTCTACATCCCAGCCGGGGACACCGGTATGTGGCAGGGCGCCGTGCGCGACAGCGCCGACAGCATGCACGGGCAGCTCAGAGCAGCGATTGAGGCTCGAGAGCCACTCTCGATCGAGTTGCTGTATTCCGATCAGGTCGGCGGGCAGCGGACGATCAGCCGGTTCGGTCTCACCCCCGCAGGCGAAGACGACTGGCTCGCATTCGTCGCCCGGCACTGGTTCCTGGACCAGGCGGGGCCGCGGTAGAACCCTGACGCCAGGCCTGGACACCGACGGCTCGCGAGCCCCGGCGTGAAAGTCGGCCGCCTGGCCGACCGTTAACTCGACGACCGAACGAGGGAGGTAGTTGATGCTGCGCGGTTGCGGGTCTGTGGTGTGCCGGAGGGCGCTGCTGGTAATCGGGGTGTCCGCGGCGCTCGGCGCCGGTGCTGCCCCAGCGCTGGCAGGGACGCGTGCGCAGCCGGGGGAGCGGGTCAGCCACATCCACATGCGCGCCGAGGTGGACCTCGCACAACTCGCCCACGCCGCGGCGCACGCGCGTCCAAACGCGCATCCCCTGCTGGTCAGCCCCGGGAAGGCCATGCACCGGTCGGCCGGCACCTCCATCGCGCAGGACGCCAGCAGCCTGGGTGGCGCCAACGCACCCGCCAGCCGGGTCGTCGTGGGGGGCCAGACGGGCGCTTTCAACGGCATTTCGGGCATCGACCAAGAGGCCGGGGGGACAGGTAAGTACGCCGGCACTGGGGAAACCCTCGAGCCGCCCGATCAGGGGGTGTGCTCCAACGGAAGCTACGTGATCGAGACCGTCAACGACGCGCTGCGCGTCTACACCAGCACCGGCCACAAGCTCACGAAGAAGTCGATCCTGCTGTCGGAATTCTTCAACCGGGCGGCGGGTGGCACCACGGGTCCGACCGATTTCATCAGCGATCCTCGCTGCGTGTACGACAACGCGACCCATCGCTGGTTCGTGACCATGCTCGACATCACGTCGATCCCGACCTATCCCTCGTTCGCGGACGACCAGAACTTCATCGCGGTCAGCCAAACGGACAACCCGATGGGCAAATGGAAGATCTTCAGCTTCGACGTCACCGACAACGGGCTCAACGGGTCGCCCGTGCACCCCGGATGCCTGGGGCCGCCGATCGGCACGGTCACCGCCATTGGGTGCCTGGGCGACCAGCCGACGATCGGCTTTGACCGCTACGGGATCTACATCACCGACAACGAATACGCGATGGCCGAGGTATTCCCGGTAGCCCCTCCGGTGTATCCGCCTTTGCAGCAGATCCCCGTCCTCCGCAGCGGAGTGGCTCAGCTCTATGCGCTGTCGAAGTCCCAACTGGTCAATGGCAAGAGCACGACGCTCGTCCGGTTCGACTCGAGCTCGCTCCCCTTCCCCGGCCCCAAGGAGGACTCGCCGTGGCAATCAATCTCGCCGGCCACCGCCGTTCCCCACGACTCCACTCGCGAACCCGCCGCCGGTGTCGAGTACTTCCTGAGCAGCGTCGGCCTGCCGGTTGACCACAGCGTGAACAAGATCGTGGTCTGGGCGTGGAGCAACACCAAATCGCTGACCACGGGTAGCCCACACCTCAAGCTCCAACACGTGACGATCCCCACCGCGCACCCGGGCGACACGTTCTTCGCACCGGATCCGGCAGCGCCGAGCTCAACGCCGTTCAAGGCCTACCAGAAGCAGGGCCCTCACCCCACGGCCAGCGCCGCCGGCGACCCCGAGGAGTACCTCAATGCCAACGACGATCGGATGAACTGGGTCGCGATATCACGGGGGAGTCTGTGGACAAACGTGGATACCCTGCTCCCACCGACCAAGCCCGGAGCAACCGGTCACGCCGGCGAGGACCGCGTCGGGATCATGTACTTCAAGGTCAAGCCGACGCTGCAGCACGGCGTCCTCAAAGCCAAGACGGTCCGCGACGGCTACCTCAACATCGCCAAGGGGAACCTGCTGTTCGGCACCATCGGGCCGCGTGCCGACGGAGCTACGGTCATGACGATGTCGCTGGCCGGCATCGACCACTTCCCGAGCGTCGCCTGGGCTCGGCTTGACGGACTGAAGGCAGGAGTAGCTCCGGTCATCCACATCGCGCAGAAGGGAGTCGCGCCCGAGGACGGCTTCAGCGGACTGGGGACACTGGGCTCTCAGGGCCTGCCTGACATACCCCCATGCGGGCCGTGTGTGGCCCGGTGGGGTGACTACTCGGAGACCGAGGTGGCACCCAACGGCTGCATCTGGGGAGCTGCCGAGGATGTTCCGACGGGCAAGCACGACCAGTTCAATGCGATCAATTGGGGAACTGGCGTATATGACGTCTGTCCTGCTTCGCTGACCAGCCCACAGCCTCACACGGGACACCATCCGAACACGGGACACAAGACGCATAAGGGTCATAGAGGCCACAAGCGGCAACGTCCGACCAGGCACAGGCCGCGGCCGCATCGCCCACGGAGGCGAGGGCGTCACCGAGGCTTTACGGGGCTGCCGGTGGGCTGAGCGCGCGCCGACAGCCGGAGCGGCTGATCAGCGGCTACTCGTCGGCGGGGACGTCGCCGATGGGATCGGCCGGATCGTCGCCGTTGACCCCGGGCTCGTCCTCAATCACCTGGGCCGCCGTCTGAGCCTCTGACTCCACCACCAGCGCCACGGCACTCACCTGGTCGTCCTCACGCAGGTTCATCACCCTCACGCCCTGCGAGGCCCGGCCGTACCGGTTGATGCCCCGCACCGAGGTCCGCTGGACCATCCCGTTCTGGGAGATGAACACCAGCTCCTGATGCTCACGCACG
>JBJMLC010000107.1:0-25208 GCA_045805485.1 Solirubrobacteraceae bacterium
GCGCGCCACGTGCCGAGGCTCCTGGCCGAAGGCCCGGACCACCCGGATACCGGACAGCGTCTCCTGGAGGTAGCCCGTGATGGCCGCGATCTTCTCCCGTGTCAGGCGGTACGCGTCCGCCGAGGCGATCCTGAAGATGAAGGCGCCTACCGCCAGTATCGGGAGGGCCACGAACGTCAGAAGGGCCAGGTGCGGATCCATCACCAGCAGGATCACCACCACGCCGATCAGGGTCAGTCCGGACTGGATCAGCGTGGCGATTCCGTCCTCGACGAGCTGGTCGAGCGCCTCCACGTCGTTGCTGATCCGGGAGATGATCACCCCGGCCCGGTTGCGCGAGTAGAACCCTATGGACAGTCGCTGGAGATGAGCCAGCAGCTGCATCCGCAGGTCCTGGAGGGCGCGCTGCCCCACCCAGCCCACGAGATAGGTCTGGGCGCAGGAGGCCAGCGCGTAGATGATCGCCGAGAGCAGGAAGGCTGCGACAACCAGGTCGAGCGCGCCCACGTCGTGGCGCGCGATTCCGTTGTCGATCGCCAGCTTGGCCAGGGGCGCCGGGGCCAGGGCCGCGGCGGTGGCGGCCACCAGCGAGACGAACATGGCCAGCACCCGCCAGCGGTATGGGGCCAGGAGGCTGATGAGGCCGCGGACCTTGCGCCTGCGGCCCGAGGTGGCCCTGATCCGGCGCCGGATGTCCTGCATGCGGGGACCCAGGCTTCTCATAGGCCGGCCACCTCCGCCTCCACGGGCTTGCGCGTGATGAACACCTGATCAGGCATCCCCTTCTCCACGATCTCCGCGTACAGCGGCGAGCTTTCCAGCAGCTCATCGTGGGTGCCGCGAGCGGCCACCGCGCCGTCCTCCAGCACCACGATCTCGTCGGCCAGAGCGATCGTGGACAGCCGGTGGGCGATCACGAACGTCGTCCGCCCGGCCATCACCTCCTGGAGGGCCAGCTTGATCTCCTGCTCGGTGGAGGCGTCCACGGAGGAGGTGGCGTCGTCCAGGACGAGGACTCGGGGATCGGCCGCGATCGCCCGGGCGATGGCGATTCGCTGCCGCTGGCCGCCGGAAAGCGTCAGGCCCCGCTCGCCGATCATCGTGTCGTATCCCTTGGGCAGGGAGAGGATGAAGCCCTCGGCCTGCGCGGCCCGCGCGGCCCGCTGCACCTCTTCCCGCGTGGCCTCCGGACGGCCGTAGGCGATGTTCTCGTGCACCGTGGCCGAGAACAGGAACGGGTCGTCGGTGACCAGGGCTACCTCGCGCCTCAGGCTGGCCGGATCGACCTGGTCGACCCGGGCTCCGTCGATCCGCACCACGCCCTCGGTGGCCTCGTAGAGCCGGGGAAGCAACGAGATGAGGGCTGTCTTTCCAGAGCCCATGGCTCCCACCAGAGCGATCGTCTGCCCGGGGTCTATCTCCAGATCGACGTCCCGCACGGCGGCTCGCTGCGTCCCGGCGAACGTCAGGCTCGCGTGTTCGAAGGACACCCTGCCCGGGCCTGGCGGCAGAGGCTGAGCGCCCTCGGGCACGGTCATCTCGGGCGCCCGGTCCAGAAGCTGGAATATGCGCGCCCCTGACGCCGTGGCCCGCTGGGCGGCACTCAACATGTAGCCCAGGGTCCGCATGGGGGAGATCAGCATCAGCAGGTACGCGTAGAAGGCTGTGAATGCTCCGATGCTCAGCGAGTGGTTGATCACCTGGCGCCCTCCGACGAGCAGCACGATGGCCAGGCCCAGGTTGGGCAGAAAGCTGATCAGCGGCGTGTACCGGGCCTGAATTCGGGTGGCGGTCATCTGTTGCGAGAACACGCGGCCGACCGAGTGCTCGAAGCGCCGCAGCTGCCGCTCCTCCTGGGCAAAGGCCTTGATTACCCGGACACCGGAAACGTTCTCCTCGGCGTCGGCTGTCAGCTCGGCGATCCGCTGCTGCGCTTCCTGGATGGCCGGACGCGACTGCTTGCCGTATCGATAGGCGATCAAGATGACCAGGGGCACCGGGGCGAGCGACAGCGCGGCCAGGTCAGGACGGAGAATGAACATGGCCACGGCCGCCAGCAGGATCGACAGCAGGGACTGGGCGATGAAGATCAGGCCGTAGCCGAGGAAGAAGCGGACCGCCTGGAGGTCCACCGTCGCCCGCGACATGAGCTGGCCGGTCTGCTGGCGGTCGAAGAACGACAGCTCGAGCCTTTGGAGGTGGCCGTACAGGCGATTGCGCAGGTCAAGCTCCACGCCCAGCGACACTCGCCCCGCCACCAGCCGCCTGGCTGCACTCAGGCCGAAGCGCAGCACGCCGGCGACTCCGATGGCGATGGCCCATACGATCAGCTGGTGCTTGTCGTTGCCGCGGATGCTGTTGATGGCCTCGCCCGTCAGGTAGGGGATGAGCACGGTGGCCCCCATCGCGCCGAAGGCGAGCACGAACGACCAGATCACCCTCTTTCGGTAGGGGCGAAGGAAAGCGAGCAGCCTGACGAAGATGCGCATGCTTCAGAAAGGATAGTAGTGACCGGCCTTTCACGGCCGGCTCATGACCCGGGCGTTTCAGACCCGGCTCACGAGCCGGGCGCCACGACGTCGGCGGGCGCTGGAGGGCTCCGCTGACCCAGGCCCGGTTGGTCAGCTGGAACGTGGCCGGACGGGTGCGCCGGTTGGACGAGCAGGCCGAGCTCGTCCAGGGCGTGGGCGCCGATCTGGTCTGCCTGCAGGAGGTCACAGCAACCACGGGCCCACGGTGGGCCGACGCGCTCGCCGAGGCGGGTCTGGAGCACGTGTCCATCGCGCGTCCCGAGCCTTCAGCTGAGCGGCCGCGGCGCCCGCTCAGCGTGCTAGTGGCCTCACGCCATCCGCTGGTGGAGATCCCGCTGGCTGACCTGCCCTGGCCGGAGCGGGCGCTGGCGGTCCGGGTTCAGGGGCTCGAGCTGGTGGGGGTTCACTCACCCATCAGCCCATCGCCCGGGCTGGCCAAGGTCCTCACGCACGAGGCACTCCACGGTCACCTGGCCGCCCGGACGGGCCCCCGGCTCATCTGTGGAGATCTGAACACCCCTCGCAAGGAGCACGCCGACGGGCGCGTGTGGACATTCGCCAGGGATCGTTACGGGAGGCTGAGAGAGGAGCGTGGTGAGCGCTGGGACGAGGCCGAGCTGGCCCTGATCAAGGGGCTTGAGCCGTTCGGCTTTCGGGACGCCTTCCGCGCCGAGCAGGGCCTGGCGCTGCGCGAGCTGAGCTGGGAGTGGCCCCGCTGGGGCGGCGGCTACCGCCTGGATCACCTGATCGTCTCAGAGGAGGTGAGCGTCCGGGCCATCTCGTACGCACACGAGTGGCGTCAGGCGGGTCTGTCGGACCACTCCGCCCTGGTGGCAGACATCGGCTGGCCGGACTAGCAGCTAGCTCGACTTCTTTCCGCCCTTGCGTCCGGCGGCAGCCTTCTGGGCCTTGTTGCCGCCGCTGCCCGAACCTGAGCTCTTCCGGCTCTGGCTCGAACCGCTGCTCTTGCCGCCCCGGCTCGATGAGCCCGGGGAGTTGGAGATGGCGGCCGCGCGTGACTTGCTCATGCCCTTCTTGCGCAGGCCCTCGTACTGCTTGTCGTTTTTGACGCTGGGGCCATGGTCTTTGGCCATGTCAGGCACCTCCGTTCGGTCTACGAGTTCGACCTACCCGGTGCAGCCGTCCTTGACGCGCACTGCGGTGCTCCGCACGGCGCTCCCCGGCCCCAGCGCAGCGGTGCGGGGCGCCACGGTTCCCACTTGCTAGGGCAGAAGCCGGACTCCTATGATCCTGCCTCCATTCCGGCAGGGGCCGGAGTCGCCTAGAGAGGAGAGCGACCGCGACATGGATTCTGTCGTGAGGTTTGGCTATCAGCCACTTCGCGGCTTCATCGAGACGATCGGCGGGATGGTCGTCTTGCTGCGCCGTACCCTCGTCGCGACCCTGACGCCGCCGTTCGACTACGGTCCGGAGCTCATCGACCAGTTCCTGTTCGCGCTCCGGCTGGGCTGGTTTCCCATGATCGTGGCCTCGCTGGCCTTCACCTACGGGCCGGCCGGGGTGGAGGTGGGCGACTTCCTGAACCTGCTGGGCGCGATGGACCGGTTGGGCGGGATCTTCGTGATCATCGTGATGCGGGAGTTCGCGCCGCTGGTGTGCGCGATCGTGATGGCCGGCGTGGCGGGGACGGCCATGACGGCCGATCTGGGCGCCCGCCGCCTGCGTGAGGAGTTGGACGCGCTCGCCGTGCTGGGGATCGACCCGGTCAAGAGCCTGGTGGTTCCCCGCTTCCTGTCCCTGATGCTGCTCACGCCGCTGTTCTCGATCTATGCCCTGCTGTTCGGCACGCTCGGCGGGGTCCTGGTCACCCTGTCCAACGGTGCCCAGGTCGGGCCGTTCTTCTCCACCTTCTTCGCCCAGGCCAACGTGGCGGAGTTCGAGGCCATGCTGATCAAGTCGACGATCTTCGGCGCGATGATCGCCATCGTCTGCTGTTACAAGGGGCTGACCGCGTCAGGGGGCGCGGAGGGCGTGGGCCGTGCCGTGAACCAGGCGGTGGTGATCGCGTTCATTGGCATCGGCGCGATCGACTACGCGTTCACCCAGACCCTGCTGGCCACGCATCCGGCGCTGAACACACCGCGATGAGGGTCCAACATCAAGCTCTCGGTCGACGTTTGGCAATTTCCCGCAAGGGGGTTGCGGTGAATCGCCATTCACCGGAGGCAGGAGGAGGTCGCCGCCCATGAGCGTCCAGCAGCCCCGCCCGCTGGCCGGCCTAACCGCCTTCGGCGAGGCCTCGCGGTTCTGCGCGCGGATCGTGGCCAACGTGCTGGATGGCCGCGTGCTGCGGTTCACCGGTGAGACGCTTCGGCAGGCGGGGATCCTGATCGCCGGCTCGTCGCTGATCGTGCTGGGCCTGGTGTTCATCCTGGGCCTTCAGTGCGGGATCGAGGGTGCCTACACCGCCAAGACGGTGGGAGCCCCGTCCTCCACCGGCGCCATCACCGCAGTGTGCGACCTGCGGGAGGTCATCCCCTACGCCTTCGGCTACATGATGGCGGCCAAGGTGGGCACCGGGTTCGTGGCCGAGCTGGGGTCGATGCGGATCTCGGATGAGATCGACGCCCTGGAGGTCATGGGCCTGGATTCGGTCCTCTACCTGGGATCGACCCGCCTTCTGGGGACCTGGCTGGTGCTGCCGTTCCTGTACATGCTGGCCGTGGCGGTGGGGTTCGTCGCCTCCTACCTGGCCGACGTGATCGAGCTCGGGCAGGTCTCCAAGGGGGGCTACCTCCAGCTGTTCTGGCAGTTCCAGTCGCCCACCGACTTCCTGTTCTCAGGGCTCAAGTCGATGGCGATGGCGACGTTCATCGTGCTGGTGTGCATCTACTACGGCTACCACGTGAGCGGTGGTCCGGTGGGGGTGGGGCGGGCGACGGCGCGCTCCATGTTCGTCAACATCCTGGGGATCCACCTGATTGGGATGGTGGGGACTCAGCTGTTCTGGGGCGGGAACGCAAGGGCGCCGATCGGCGGCTAGGCCGGACCCATGGCCAGGCGTCCAGCAAATCCCCATTTGGCGGCCGCTCGGGCACGCCAGCCCAACGGAGCCAGCCCGCCAGGCCAACCCAACGGAGCCAGGCCGGCCGGCCAAACGCCGGCCCGAGCCGGCGAGCGCAGGCGCCCGGCTCGCCTGGCCGGCCCGATTGCTCTGATCGTGGCCGCGGCGGCGCTGGCCGTCGTCCTGGTCGGCTCGCGCTCCACCTACGTGTTGCACGCTCAGTTCTCCGACGCCGGCCAGCTGGTGCAGGGCGACCTGGTGACGGTGGGTGGGCATAAGGTGGGATCGGTCGGGCCGATCACGCTGACCCGACACGGCCTGGCCGACGTCCAGCTGAACATCGACGATCCCGCGCTCATCCCGTTGCGCCGGGGCACGATGGCCACCATCGGGCAGACCAGCCTGACCGGGCTGGCCAATCGCTTTGTCGGTCTGAGCCCAGGGGCGGGCGCTCCCATCAAGGACGGCTCCGTCCTGCCGACCAGCCAGACGCGCGGGATCGTCGACCTGGACACGCTCCTGAACACCTTTACGCCGCGGGTCAGAGCGTCGGTGCAGGGCCTGCTGCGCGCCGGGGCGTACCTCGTGGGTCAGCCCACGGCCGCCCAGTTCAACGAGGCCCTGAGGTACTTCAACGGCGCTCTCAGCCAGTCGACTCAGCTCACGCACGAGCTGGCGGTCAATCGGACCGCCCTGTCAGCGCTGATCGCCAGCACCGCCCACGTCTCGACGGCCCTGGCCGCCCACAGCCAGCAGCTGGCCGGAGCGGTGCATGAGACGGCGGTGACCCTCAGCCAGGTCGCCACACAACGCAGCGCGCTCGGGGACGCGATCTCCCGTGCCCCCCGTGTCCTGGACCAGGCCACGCGGGTCCTGGGTCACGTGCGCGGCACGCTCGTGGTTCTTGATCCCGCCCTGCGGCACCTGCGTCCGGTGGCGACACGCGTGGGCAGTCTGCTCACGGCGGTGCGGCCCGCCGCGGCCAACGTGGTTCCCACCATCCGGGCGCTGGACGCGCTCCTGCCGGGTGCCGAGGCGGCGCTGGAGCGCTTCCCCGCGGTGGAGCGGGTGGCCACCCCGGCCGTCAGGTCACTCACCCAGGTCCTCCGGTTGATCGCGCCGTCGCTGTCCGCGCTGCGGCCCTACGGGCCCGATGTGGTGGCCGGATTCTTCAACGGCGTGGGTGGGGCCGACGCCGGATCCTACGACGCCAACGGCCACTATCTCCACGGCGAGGCGACGGTCCAGGGCGGAGGCAGCTCGCTGACCGGGCTGCTGAACCTGCTCGGAGGACTGCTGGGAGGACAGACCGGGACCGTGGGGCCCTTCCACGGCGCGCGGACTCACCTCCTGGCCCCGTGTCCTGGCGGCGGTGGCCCCCCGGCGGCAGATCGGTCCAATCCGTGGATTCATCCCGACACGTTGCCTGCGATCTCGGCGCTGTGCAAGCCGGCCCACGACCAGCGATGAGGGAGACCGCACCGATGAGGGAGACCGCACCGATGAGGGGGACCGTGCCGATGACGGAGACCGTGCCGATGACGGAGACCGTGCCGATGACGGGGCCCGCGCCAACGATGCAGACCGTGCCGACGCCGGGGACCGTAAAGAGGGAGGCCTTTCAGTGAGGCGCTTGGCGGCAGGACTCGCCCTGGCCGTGGTCGTGGCCTCGGTGGCGGGCGCGATGGCCTCCTCGGGAGCCAGCCCGTCCGCCACGGCCCGCTTCGACGTGATCTTCGACAACGCCCGCGGTCTGGTGCCGGGTCAGCTGGTCAAGGTCGCCGGGGCTCGTGCCGGAGCCATCGCCAGCGTCCACCTCACGAATGGCTTCAAGGCGCGGATCGAGGCCACGGTGCAGGCCAAGTTCATGCCCCTGCACCGGGACGCCACGTGCACGATCCGGCCTGAGGGTCTGATTGCCGAGAACTATCTGGAGTGCGACCCGGGGACGACAGGGTCAGCCCCGCTCCGGGGCACTGACGGACACCCACCCACCGTCCCGGTCACGCACACCACCGAGCCGGTCAGCCTGCTCGACCTGTTCAACGCATTCAACCTGCCCACGCGCGAGCGCTTCACGCTGCTGGTCAACGAGCTGGGCATCGCCACCGCGGCCCGCGGGCAGGATCTCAATCAGATCCTGCTCCGAGCCAATCCAACGCTGGCCCTGGTTCGCCAGACGATCGGGATCCTGAACCGCCAGCGGGCCCAGCTGAACACGATTCTGGACTCCACCTCGACCGTGGCCCGCGAGGGCGCGGGACACACCGCCGCGCTTCAGCGCTTCCTGGCGCGAGCGGCAGCGCTGAGCGCCCTGACGGCGAACCATCGAGGCCCCCTCGCCCAGGGCATCAAGCGGCTCCCGGGTCTGCTGTCGGCCACCCGTCCCGCGCTCACCCAGCTGGATGCCGTGGCCAGGGAGGGGACGCCGTTGCTGAACCAGCTGCGGGCCGCGGCGCCGACGCTCAACCGGCTGTCGGCCGACCTGGGGCCGTTCGTGTCCGTGGCCAAGCCGGGTCTGGCCGCCACCAGCGCCGCGCTGCGGCACTCGATTCCCGCCCTTCACCGCTCGCTTCCGCTGCTGGAGAACATCGAGGCCTACGCTCACCGCTCGCGGCCCAGCACGGAGCTCGCAGCAAAGCTGTACCCGAACCTGCAGCGCCACGGCTTCGTGGAGAGCTTCCTGTCCGTCGTCTACTACGTGGCCACGTCGCTGTCGCGCTTTGACAGCACATCGCACATGCTGCCGCTGCTGTTGACCGGGCCCCACAACGGCGCCTGCGGCAAGTACGCCACCAAGCCCGTGGCCGGATGCAGCGCCCATTACGGCTCCCAGCCGGCGTACCACCCCGAATCCGTGAAGGCCCTTCACAGCCTGACCCAGTACCTGGTCAAATGAGACGCCGGCGAGAGACAGTCCTGGGCAGCCACCTCGTTCTGGGGACGGTGACGATCCTGGTCGTGGGGCTGGCGGTGTACCTGAGCTACATCGCCGAGAACGGGCTGCCCTTCATCCCCACCTATCGGGTCAACCTCCAGGTGGCCAACGCCGACGAGCTGAGCAAGAACGCTGACGTGCGCGTGGGGGGCGCCCGGGTCGGCCAGATCCTGAGCATCACCGCCGAGCCCCCAAGCAAATCGTGGCCGCACCCCTACGCCCAGCTGGGGCTGGCCCTGGATGCGAGCATGCGCGGGCTCCCCAAGGATTCGCGCTACAGGATCCGGCTGGCCTCGGTGCTGGGGGCGAAATACCTGGAGCTGATCGTGGGGCACCCCGGCAGGGGCAAGCTGCCGGACGGCGGGACGCTGAGGCTGGCCAGGCGACCGGCCATGAACCACGAGCTCCCGTTCGTCGACCTGGACACCGCGCTGCGGACGTTCGGCCCCACCATGCGCAGCGCCCTGCGGGCCGTGCTCCGTGACTACGGCAACGCCGTCGCGGGCCGGGGCTCCCAGCTCAACCACGCCACGTCCACGCTGAACCAGGTCCTGGAACCGCTGCAACGCGTCCTGGCGGTCTTCGCCACTCCAGGTAACCGGTTTGGCGAGCTCATCTCCGGGGCGGCCGCCACGACTCAGGCCCTGGCCGGCGTGGCACCCACGATCACCTCCCTGCTGGACAGCTCGGCCACCACGTTTGGAGCCCTGCATCGCCGGGCGCTGGGGACGACGATCGATCGGCTCCCCGGCACCGAGTCCGTGGCCAGCCGGGTGCTGACGCGGGCGCTGCCCACGCTCAGGGAGGCGGCCGCGCTGACGGCCGCGCTGCGCCCCGCGGCGCGACTGCTGCCCACGGCCGCCACCCGCCTGGACGCCATCATCACCGCCGCGCCGCCGGTGTTCCGGCCGCTGCCCCGGCTGGCCGGCGAGCTTGAGGCCGCGGTGGCCTCGGTCCGCGCCTTGGCGGTTGACCCCGCGTCCGCCCTGACGTTCAAGGCTCTGGGGCGCAACGACCTGGCCACCGTGGGGTCCTCAGGCTTCATAGGGCTGGGGGCGATCCTGCGGGCGGCGGCGCCGGCGCAGTTCGCATGCAACGTCACCGGCCTGTGGCTTCGCAACTTCGCCTCAGGGCTCACCGAGGGCGATTCCACCGGCCCCTGGCTGCGGGTCATGCCGCTGTTCGACCCCAAGCAATCAAACCAGGTGGCCAAGCCCTCTGGGGATCTCCACGACAACTTCTATCCGCTGGAGAACACCGCCCAGTGCTCGTCGGGGAACGAGCGCTACTCGGGGTCGCAGCTGATCGGCTCTCCGCCCCGCACGTCGACGGTGGTTGACAACACGTCGCCGCCGCGCGGCGTGCTGGCCGAGGGCAGAAAGGCCGGGCTGGTCCCGTGAGCCCCGGATCGCAACGCCCCCCACGGCGCCGGCGCCGTCGGCGGCTGCACCCGCTGATCGTGGCTGCCCTGGTCATAGGCGGCACCCTGGCGGTGACGGCATACGCCTTCAACCAGGGATTGCCGTGGGGGCACGAGTACACCGCCTATGCGGTGGTCAAGAGCAGCTACAACGTCCGGGGCGGAGACCCGGTCCGGATCGATGGGGTGGACGCCGGCCAGGTCGAGGCGGTGAGCGGCCACGGGACGGAGTCGAAGATCCAGTTCACGCTCGCGTCTTCCGCGCTTCCCATCCACCGGGATGCCACGCTGCGGATCCGCGACCGCCTCTTCCTGGAGGGGAGCTACTACCTGGAGCTTGACCCGGGCACTCCGACGGCACCCAGCCTGCCGGACGGCGGGACGATCTCGATCTCGCACACCTCGGGGCCGGTCCAGCTCTACCAGCTGCTCTCGACGTTCACGACCCCCGTAAGGCACAGCCTCACGAGCACCCTGGACTCGCTGGAGCGGGGGTTCGGAGCGCCTCAGGCCGAGCTCCAAACACAGAGCGGAGCCGCCGCCTTCAAGGGCCTGGCCCCTGAGCTGGCGCCGCTCTTTAAAGATGCCGCGGTGATCAGCGAGAGCCTGCGCGGGACGGCGCCCCTCGATCTCCCCAGGCTCCTGCGCAGCACCGCCAGCGTCACCGGGACGCTGGCCCGGAGCTCCCAGCAGCTGGTCGGCCTGGTCGACGGTCTGGAGACGACGGCCAGAGCGCTCGCCTCCTCCGACGGGGCGCTGGGCCACAGCGTCAGGGGCATCGACCAGACCCTCCGGGCGGCGCCGCCCTCGCTCCGGGCCGTGGACGCGGCGCTGCCGTCCGTCAACGGCCTGTCCCGATCGCTCGATCCCTCGCTGGTGGTGGCGCCCCCGATTCTCGACCACCTCACGCACATCGTGAATCGCGTGGCGGCGGTCCTCGCTCCGGCTCAGCGCGGCCCGCTGATCAAGTCTCTGCGGACGACGTTCCAGGAGCTGCCGTCGCTTCTGACCCAGCTGGCCAGCGCGTTTCCCATCGGACGCCAGGTCACCGATTGCCTGATCACGCACGTCCTCCCGATCCTGGCCCGCCACGTCCCGGACGGATCACTGTCCACCGGCCACACGGTCCTCCAGGACTTCCTGCACTTCCTCCCCGGCCTGGCCGGGGCCACCGGCAGCTTCGACGCCAACGGACCCTACACGCGCTTCCTGGCCGGCGCGGGACCTGACTCGCTCTCCGGAAACTTCGGCGGCAAGTCGCTGTTCAGCACCACACCGCCCGGCGGCGGCTCGGTCCAGGGGGCCCGGCCTCACTGGTTGGGCGATCTTCAGCCCCGGGATTTCCGGCCTGACGTCCGCTGCACCAGCCAGAAGCTGCCGAGCCTGGCCGCGACCACCGGGTCTCCGGATTTCACGCCATGAGAAGGCGCACCGCCATCCAGGTCCGCCGCTACGGCGGCCACCTCGTGCTCCTGCTGGTGCTGATGGCCGCGGGCACAGCCGCCGGGTTCTTCATCCTGCTCAACCAGCGCCTGCCCAACCCCTTCCAGAACTACTACCAGGTCAACGCCGTGTTCACCACGACCGCCGCGGTGGTGCCGGGTCTGGGAGAGCCGGTCAACGTGTCAGGCGTGCGGGTGGGACAGATCGACGGCACCTCGTTGGAGGGCGGCGCGGCGGTCATCCACATGAAGATCGACCCCAGCCAGCTGCCGGCGATCTACCGGGACGCTCACGCGGACCTGGTTCCCAGGACGGCTCTGAAGGACATGGCGGTGGAGATCTACCCGGGCACCCAGTCGGCGGGCAAGCTCTCCGCCGGGGCCAGGATCCCGGTGGCCCAGACGCTTTCGCCGATCGACTCCGACGAGCTGCTGGGGGCCCTGGATGCAGACACCCGAAGCTGGCTGGAGAGCCTGCTCACGTCGCTGGGGCAGGCCACGGCCGGCCGCGGGGGCGACCTGCGGTCCCTGCTCAGAGCGCTGGGACCGACCACCGCTCAGCTGCGCCAGGTGGGGGACCTGCTGGCCGCCCGCCACAGCGAGCTGGCCGGGATCACGCACAACCTCGGGATCATCATGCGTGCGGCCAGCGCCCGGAACGCCCAGCTCGGAGAGCTGGTCCGGGCCGGGAACGTCACCTTCAGGGCGCTGGCCGGCCAGAACGTGGCCCTGCGCCGGTCAATCAGGCTCCTGCCGGGGACGCTCAGCCATACCCGGAGCACGCTGGTCCACCTGGCGGGCTTCGCTCACGCGCTGCGCCCGGCGGCGCGTGCCCTGACGCCGGTGGTGCATTCGCTTCCCCAGACGCTGCGTGACTCCCAGACCCTGTTCCGGGGGGCGGCGCTGCTGCCGCTGAACCAGATCCAGCCGTTCGTCAAGGCGGTGCTTCCGGTGGCCGAGAAACTCCCGCCGCTGGCCGCCGACCTGAAGGTCGAGGTGCCCGATCTGATCAAGGCCTTCAAGGTGCTGGCCTACTCGTCGAACGAGCTGGCCTACAACCGGGGAGGTGGCAATCCGGGGTTCCTGTACTGGCTGGCCTGGTTTGCCCACAACTCGGACTCGTTCATCTCGACCTCAGATGCCAACGGGCCGGTCTGGCGCACCCTCCTGATCGGAAACTGCGCCACGCTGAAGAGCCTGACCGTCGGACAGGTGCTTCAGACGGTGCTGGGGACGAAGTTCGGATGCCAGTGATGGAGGACAGGCGCTGATGGTCACCCAGGCCCCCCGCCGAACGACCGTGATGGTGGCCCTGGCGTTCACGCTGTCCTGCGTCGGCCTGATGATCTTCGTCTGGACGCAGTTCGGCGGGACGGTCCCGTTCGCACCGGCCGGCTACACCATCCACGCCGACTTCAAGGAGACCGGGCTGCTCGTCCCGGGGGGCGACGTGCGCATCTCCGGGGTCAACGTGGGGCGGGTCATCAACGTGACCAGGCACGGGAACGCCTCCCGGGTCACGGTCGAGATCAACAGGCAGTACGCCCCGCTGCCCGGCGACACCAGGGCGATCCTGCGCCAGAAGACCCTCCTGGGCGAGGCCTACGTCGCCCTCTCGCCCGGCACGGACTCCGGGCCCAAGCTGACCGACGGGGCCACGCTGGCCCGCTCCCACGTGGCGTCCACCCAGCAGCTTGACCAGGTGCTGGGGGCGTTCGGCCAACCCACCCAGCAGGACCTGAACCGCTTTCTCTCCGGTAGCGCGGCCTCGCTGGCCGGGCGCAGCCAGGATCTGAACTTCGCCCTGGGCAACCTTGACCCGGCGGTGACCGAGCTGCAGGCGGTGGTGGATTCGCTGGACGGGCAGCGGGGAGACCTGGCGGCGCTCCTGCGGGGCAGTGCGAAGGTCCTGACCACGCTCGGAGCGCGCTCGCGTGATCTGCAAACGCTCATCACCGTCGGGAACCGGGTGCTCTCCACCACAGCTCAGCGCAATGGCGCGCTGAGTGCCACCGTCGACCGGCTGCCGGCCTTCCTGGCCCGGCTGCGGACGACGCTGTCCTCGGCCGGGCACACCCTGAGGCTGGCGGCGCCGTCCATCTCCATTCTGCGCCGCGCGGCGCCGCTGCTGCGCCCGGCGCTCAGCGACGTGATCTCGCTCTCCGGGCCGGCGCTGTCCCTCCTGCACCGGGCGCCCCGCCTCCTGCAGGATGCCCTGGTGGCGCTACCCGCGATCACCCGCTTCAACGACACGTTCCACCCCGCGGTGGACGCGCTGCTCCCCGCGGTCCGCCAGATCACCCCCGTCATCGACTTCATCGGGCTGTACCGGAAGGAACTGGTCACAGCCATGGCCAATCTGGCCGCGAGCCTGGAGGCCCAGTCGCCGGCGCACACCAACGGCTACCCGGACCGGCCCGGCTCGAGTTCGTACCTGAGGTCCGTCTCGATAGTGGGCAACGAGACGCCGTTCGGCCAATCCGTCCGCGAGCCCACCAACCGGGACAACCCGGACTACTCCCCGGGGGAGCAGGTCAACCTGGCTCGGGGCGGCCTGCGGTCGGCCAGCTGTGCCAACACGGGCAATGCCTCCCAGTCGCACTTCGGGTTCCGAAACGTGCCCTGCCGGGTGCAGCCCGGCTTCAGCTGGAATCACCTGGTCCGCTATTTCCCACACCTCACCGCGGGATCCCGCCCGTAGCGGGGTGGTCGATTCTCTGTCAGGGTTCCAGGTCGTGAAATGGGTGTATGACTTCTCCGAGGGCTCGCGGGAGATGCGGGAGCTCCTGGGGGGAAAGGGCGCGGGGATGGCCGAGATGACCCGCGTGCTCGGTCCGGACATGGTGCCCCCGGGCTTCACCATCACCACCGAGGCGTGCGTGGAGTACATGCGCGCCGGAGGGCGCGAGCCTGAGAATCTCCAGGAGCAGGTGGAGGCGGCGCTGGGCCGCCTCGAGGCCCTGGCCGGCAGGAGGTTCGGTGACGAGCAGGACCCGCTGCTCGTCTCGGTGCGCAGCGGCGCCCGCGAATCCATGCCCGGGATGCTGGACACGATCCTCAACCTGGGTCTGAACGATCGCTCCGTGGCCGGGCTGGCCACGGCCACCGGAAACGAGCGCTTTGCCTGGGACTCCTACCGCCGCCTGGTCCAGATGTTCGGGAACGTGGCCCACGGGGTCCCCGGCGAGCGCTTCGAGGACGCGATCGCCGAGGTCAAGCGCTCAACCGGCGTGAGCACCGATGCCGAGCTCCCGGCCGAGGCGCTGCGGGGGCTGGTGGAGCGCTTCCAGGGGTTCTACGACTTTCCCCAGGATCCGCGGGAGCAGTTGCGGAGGGCCGTCAGAGCCGTGTTCGATTCCTGGATGGGCGAGCGGGCGGTCCAATACCGCAGGATCAACCGCATCCCCGACGACTGGGGCACCGCGGTCAACGTCCAGCAGATGGTGTTCGGGAACAAGGGTGAGGGCTCGGCCACGGGGGTCGCCTTCAGCCGGGACGAGGTGACGGGCGCGCCGGATCCCTCCGGGGATTTCCTGATCAACGCCCAGGGCGAGGACGTGGTGTCAGGAGTCCGCACGCCCCGGGACCTGAGCGAGCTGGAGGGCGAGATGCCTGAGGCGCACGGGCAGCTGATCGACATCCTGCGCACGCTGGAGGCCAGCTACCGGGACATGCAGGACGTGGAGTTCACGATCGAGGAGGGGCGGCTGTACATGCTCCAGACCCGCAGCGCCAAGCGTCCGGGGCAGGCGGCGGTGCGCTTCGCCGTCGACGCGGTCAACGAGGGACTCCTGACTCGCCAGCAGGCGCTGGGCACGATCGACGCCTCGGGCCTGGAGGCTCTGCTTCACCCCACCTTCGATCGTGGTCAGGGCTACACCGTGCTGGCCCATGGGGTGGCCGCCTCGCCCGGAGCCGCCGCCGGGCGGATCGTGTTCAGCGCCGCCGAGGCGGTGGCGTCGGCCGCCGAGGGCCAGGACGTGGTGCTGGTGCGTCAGTTCACCGAGGCCGATGACGTGGCCGGGTTCCACGTGGCCAAGGGCATCCTGACCTCGGAGGGCGGCAAGGCCTCGCACGCCGCGCTGGTGGCCAGGGGGATGGGCGTCCCCGCCGTCACCGGGGCGGCGGTGACGATCGACCCCCACGCGGGCGAGCTGCGAATCAACGGCCGCGTGTTCCGAGCCGGCGACGAGATCGGGGTGGACGGGAGCGAGGGAACCGTGGTCGAGCCCGGGGCCCGACTGCTCCAGCCCACGATCGACGACCGCTTCGAGCAGGTGCTGGACTGGGCGGACGAGCTCAGGCGTCTGGGTGTGCGGGCCAACGCCGACACCCCCCGGGACGCCCGGCGGGCTCGCGAGCTGGGCGCGCAGGGCATCGGTCTCTGCCGGACCGAGCACATGTTCATGGCCTGGGATCGCCAGCCGAAGATGCGGGCCATGATCATGGCCCAGGACGGAGAGGGACGCCGACGTGCGCTGGCCGAGCTGCTCCCGCTGCAGGAGAGGGACTTCACGGGGATCTTCAAGGCCATGCACGGCCTGCCGGTGACGATCAGGCTCCTCGACCCGCCGCTGCACGAGTTCCTGCCCAACCTGGCTGAGCTCACCGGCGAGGTGGAGAGGGCGCGCGTGGAGGAGGACCCCGGCCTGGAGGAGCTGGAGCAGCTGCTGGCCCGCGTGGAGGAGATCCACGAGGGCAACCCCATGCTCGGAACCCGGGGCTGCCGGCTGGGCATCCTGTATCCCGAGATCTACGAGATGCAGGTGGAGGCGATCTTCCGGGCGGCCCGGGCCGTCTCACCGCCGCCCCATCCGGAGATCATGATCCCGCTGGTGGCCTACGAGCACGAACTCGAGATCCTCCGTGAGCTGGTGGTCAGGGTGGGCAACGGGCATGGCCTGACCGAGCGCCGTGATTACACCGTGGGCACGATGATCGAGCTGCCCCGCGCCTGCTTCGTGGCCGACCGGATCGCCCGACACGCCGACTTCTTCTCGTTCGGCACCAACGACCTGACCCAGACGGCGATCGGCCTCTCCCGGGATGACGCCGAGTCCAAGTTCGTGCCCACCTACGTCGAGCAGAAGATCCTGGACCGCTCCCCGTTCGAGACGATCGACAAGCCGGGAGTGGGGTGGCTGGTCCGGCTGGCCGCCTGGGTGGGGCGCGAGTCGCACCCCGGCCTGAAGCTGGGCGTGTGCGGCGAGCACGGCGGAGACCCTGACTCGATCGCCTTCTTCGACGCGGCGGGGCTGGACTACGTGTCGTGCTCTCCGCCCCGGGTTCCGATCGCCAGGGTGGCCGCGGCGCAGTCGGCGATCTCTGACTGATTATCTGTTGCGATCGGCGCATGCGCCGATCGCCCGGGGCGTGCATGCACGCCCCGGCGGACCCGCGCATGCGCGGGTCCGTACCTACTTAGCCTGTGAACCCCCGGGACCTCCGGGGCCGCTTGGACGGGTGATGGTGACGGTGGTGGTGCGCGTGCCGGCGGCTCCGGTGCCCGCCACGGTGTCCCCTGCCGCGGGCGGGAGGTGTTCCCTTGCCGGAATCGGAGGGTCGGCGCTGGTGATGGACTCGCTTCAAGCCCGCCCTCGCCGGCAAGTAGGTCGGCACGCCCTGCTCGCCCGCCGCGATGTTCAGCAGGGCCATGTTGGCCGTGTTCTGGTCCAGGAACGCCTGGTTGGCCAGGATCAGGTCGCTGCCGAGCCAGGCCAGGCCTGAGGGCGTGTCGTAGGGGACCTTGGAGTTGTTGGTGCCCGAGAACTGCTGGCCGAACCGTCCCAGCTCCTTGCCCTTCGAGCTCAGCTCCACGATCTGGTTTGAGGCACCGGCCAGGGCTATATAGATGTGGCCTGAGCGGGAGAGCATGCAGCCGTCCGGTGCGTCGGCCGGGCCGCTCTCCCAGAGCTGGTGCAGCGGCCCTGGATGGCCGTTGGCCCGGATCGCCACCTTGTACAGCTTGCCCGTGGTGGGGTTGCCGCCGCCCATCGCCCCTCCGTTGGAGGCCTGGTCGAACAGCAGCGTGTGGTGGTCAGGCATGGTCAGGATGCACGCCGTCCCGAACATGTTTCCGTCCAGCCGCGGGTCGGCCAGCCAGATCCGGGCCTTCCCGCCCCCGGGCGGTATCCGCCAGATCACCGCCTGCTGGTAGTCGGTGACATACAGGCTGCCGTCCGGCCCCCAGGCGGCGTAGTCAGGCATCGGGGCCAGGTCCTGGGTGGCCGGGGAGCACGGCTTGCCGGCGGGCGTCGAGGAGCAGGCGGGCAGATCAGGCACCCGTGAGTAGAGCGCCTGAACCCCCGTCCGGGGGTTGAGACGGAGGATCCGGCCGCTGGTCTTGTCCAGGAGCAGCAGGCGTCTGCGAGCATCCCTGTTTGCCACCTGGACCCCGTGGGGCTGGTTGAGGTTCTGGCCCTGGACGGTCCAGGACTCCAGCAGCTCTCCGCCCCCCGAGTACTCGAACACCCGGGATGGCACATGGTCACCCGTGGGGTTGTCGTATGTGCCCTCGAAGATGTGATGGCCGATCACGAGCGGGAAGGCCGGGAAACCGGGGGTGGGAATCAGCGCCAGCACCCGGACGTTGCCGCGAGCCCGGGCTGACGCGCTCGCCGGAGCCAGCGCACCCACGGCCGCCGCGCCGAGGATCAGCGCAATGAGGAAACCCAGCCGGCGGCGAGACCTCATGCCGCGGTGTCGGCCTCCAGGCGATGGGCGATGTAGGACGCCAGCATCACCTGAGCCTCGCTGAGGAGGACCGGGTCACCGTCAGGGTCACGGCGGAAGGCCTCCCGCAACAGTCCGTCGCCCGCCAGCACAACCATCTCCGCGGTCAGGATCCGCGCCTGCGCCGGAGCGCCCGGCCAGTGCACGGCGAAGATGCTCTCGATGGAGGCCGCGATGCTTCCCCGCGCGTCGCGAGTCCGGTCGCGCACCCGCTCGGTGCGCAGGCCTCCGTACCACAGGGCGAGAAAGCCCGGGCGCGACCGGAAGCCGGCCGCCAGCACGGACAGCACGGCGGCGGCCGGATCGGCCACCGGCTCCAGGGCGTCGGCCTCGGCCACGCCGGCCACGAGGTCGGCGAAGTCGCTCCAGTACCGGACGGCCAGCGCCTCGACGATGGCCTGCTTGTCCGGGAAGAATCGGTACACCGAACCCACGGACACTCCGGCCCCCCGGGCCACGGCGGTGGTGGTGAACGCCTCGGCTCCGTCACGCTCCAGGATCAGCTCGGCGGCGTCGAGAACCCGGCCCAGCCGGGCCCGGCTACGGGCCTGGAGCGGGGCATTTCGCAGACTGAGATCCGGCGTGTGGTCAGCCAGGGCTACCTCCGGACGGGCATCGCGCTCATGGGTGAACGTGAGGACGCTTCATGTTATCGTGGCCCGATGGGCCGCGCAACCGGCACCAGAACCACCGGGATCGTGCGCTGATGGGCGACGACCTACTCGCGCTCCGTGAGCGGGTCGCGGCGGCGGCCTGCCGTCTGGCCGCGGACGGCCTGGTGCTGGGGACGGCGGGCAACGTCTCGGCCAGGAGCGGAGATCTCGTCGCCGTGACTCCCACCGGGGCCGTCCTGGAGCAGCTCAGCGCCGAGCACGTGTGCGTGGTCGACCGGGCCGGCGATCAGGTGGAGGGAGAGCTCGAGCCGACCTCGGAGCTCGGCCTGCACCTGGGGATCTACCGCGAGTTCGAGGCCGGCGCGGTCGTGCATACGCATGCTCCAATGGCCACCTCGCTGTCGTGCGTGCTGGACGAGCTGCCCGTCATCCACTACCACCAGCTCGCGCTGGGCGGCCCAATCAGGGTCGGGCCATACGAGACGTTCGGCACCGAGGAGCTGGCCCGAGGCATGATCGAGGCCCTGAACGGCCGGCGCGCCGCCCTGATGGCCAACCACGGCGCGATCGTGTACGGGGACGACGTCGGTGCCGCCCTAGAGGATTCCCTGCTCCTGGAGTGGCTGTGCTCGGTGTACTGGCATGCGGCCGCACTCGGCACCCCGCGGACGCTGGATGCCGAGCAGTGTCAGGCAGTGGTCCAGGCGGTGCTCGACCGCCAGTACGGCGACACCCACGTCCGCTCAGGATGAGCAGCTTCATCACATTGGGCGTGCACGTCGTCGACGTTCTCGTGCGCCCCGTGGAGGAGATCCCTGAGGGGCAGGGCGGGCAGCTCGTGGAGCAGATCCAGATCACACCGGCCGGCTCGGCGGGCGGAACCGCCATCACCCTGGCCAAGCTGGGCGCGCGGGTACGCAGCGCGGGGGCGATCGGCCAGGATGAGCTGGGCGACGTCCTACTGGAGCTACTGGCCCGGTTCGACGTGGATACTTCGCTGCTCGTGAGACGACAGGGTGTCCAGACCTCGGCCAGCGTTCTGCCCATCCGGCCCGATGGGTCGCGGCCGGCCTTCCACGTGGTGGGGGCCAACGCCACCTACGCGTCCGCCGATGCCCCGTGGGACGAGATCGCCAAGTCGGACTTCCTCCATCTGGGGGCGCCCGAGTTCATGGGTGGGGAGGAGGCGGCCAAGATCCTTCGCTTCGCCCGCGAGCACGGGACGACCACCTCGGCTGACCTGCTGGCCCCCGGGGACCAGGCCGCGGCGATCGTCGACTGGGTGGCGCCGGCCCTGGAGCACGTGGACTACCTGCTGCCCAACGAGGAGCAGGTCGTGGGATTGACCGGGTGTCAGGACGTCGTGGAGGGATGCCGAGCGCTCCTGGCCCGCGGGGTGGGCTGTGTGGCCGCCACGCGGGGAGGCGACGGCGCGGTGGTGGTCGACGGCGACGGTGAGGAGCAGGTCCCGGCGTTTGCCGTGGATGTCGTCGACACGACGGGTTGCGGCGATGCCTTCTCGGCCGGATTCCTGCGCGGGGTGTCGCTGGGTCGGTCTCGCGCCGAGTCCGCGGTCCTGGGCTGCGCGGCCGCAGGCCTGGTGGCGGGCGGGCTGGGGTCTGACCACGGAGATTTCGACCTGGAGGCCGCCGACCGGCTGGCCGCCCAGGCAGACACGATTGGCCACGATTCACAGGAGTTGACTTCGAGATGACAGCTGAGGGAACTGGTCCTGGCCGGGTGACCCGCCGGCGCTTCGTCGCCGGGACGCTGGCCAGCGGCGCGGCCGCCGCCGTGCCCGGGGCGGCTGAGGCGGCGACGTCCAGCGCCGCCGCTGCCGGAGCCGCCCGGATCCGCCACGCCGACGTGGTGGTGGTGGGCGCGGGCTTTGCCGGCCTCACCGCGGCCCGGGCCATCGCCCGCGCCGGCCACTCGGTGGTCGTGGTGGAGGCGCGTGACCGGGTCGGCGGCCGGGTGTGGAACCACCACCTGGGCGGCGGAATCGTCTCCGAGCGCGGGGGCACCTTCGTTGGTCCCACTCAGGATCGGGTGCTGGCGCTGATCAAGCAACTCGGACTGAAGAAGTTCCCCACCTACGACAAGGGGCTGAACGTGTTCGTCGACGGTGGCATGAGGAGCACGTACAGCGACACATCTCCCCTGGGCACGGCGCCGCCGGGCCTCGCCACCCCCGAGACGATCGTGACCGTGGAGAGGCTTGATCAGATGGCGACCCAGGTCCCCGTGGACGCCCCCTGGGAGGCGGCCAGCGCCGCCGAGTGGGAGGCCTACACGCTGCAGCGGTGGGTCGAGGACAACAGCAAGAGCCCACAGTTTTCGAAGCTGGTCCACGTGGCCACCCGGCCGATCTTCGGTGCCGAGCCGCGGGAGCTCTCGCTGCTGTTCGTCCTCTTCTACATCGCCTCATCGGGCGACGAGCGCAACCCCGGGACGTTTGAGCGCAACTTCGACACCCGCAACGGTGGACAGCAGTGGCGGATCGTCGGCGGCTCCCAGCTCATCGCGATCAAGATCGCCCACCAGCTGGGATCGCGGGTGGTGCTGGACTCGCCCGTGCGCCGCATCGAGCAGAGCCGCCACGGCGTCACGGTGCACTCGGACAGGGTCACCGTGAAGGCCAAGCGGGTTGTGGTGGCGGTCCCGCCGGCGCTGGCCGGGCGGATCGACTACTCGCCGCTCCTGCCCTTCCAGCGTGACCAGCTGACCCAGCGCTATGGCATGGGCACCCTGACCAAGGTGGCCGCGGTGTACGACCGTCCGTTCTGGCGCCAGGCCGGCCTCAACGGCACCGCGATCAGCACGAGCGGTCCGGTGACCGCGACGTTCGACGATTCGCCTCCCTCGGCCAACGCCAAGCGCGGCCCGGGGATCATCTTCGGGTTCGTGGGCGGCGATGACGCCCGGGCGCACGCCAAGCTGTCGCCGGCGGCCCGTCAGGCCGCCGTCCTGAAGCAGTTCGCGGTGTTCTTCGGGGCCCAGGCGAAGCACGCCCGCCGCTACTTCGAGACCCCGTGGTCCGGCGAGCACTGGACGCGGGGCTGTCCGGTGGGCATCCCCAGCACCGGCGCGCTGCTCGCCTACGGGCCGTGGCTGCGCAAGCCCGTGGGACGGATTCACTGGGCGGGCACCGAGACGTCCAACTACTGGAACGGCTACATGGACGGCGCGGTCCGTTCCGGTGAGCGGGCCGCCGGCGAAGTGCTCGGCCGGCTGTGAGCGATCCGGCGGGGCTGCGCGAGCAGGCTGAGCTGCTCGCCCGGCGAGAGGCAACCTCCCAGGAGCTCGTCCAGCTGGCGCTGGAGCGAATCGAGGCCACGCAGCCCACGCTGAACGCGTTCCAGTGCGTCCGCGCCGAGGAGGCCCTGGACGAGGCGCTGGAGGCCGACCGCAGGCTCGGAGACGGAGAGCGCGCACCGCTCCTGGGGGTGCCGCTGGCCATCAAGGACGACACCGACCTGTCCGGCTGCCCCACCGCCTTCGGCTGTCCGGGCACCTTTGAGCCCAAGTCCGAGGACGGGGAGGTCGTGCGCCGGCTCAGAGCCGCCGGCGCGGTGATCGTCGGCAAGACGACGACCCCCGAGCTGGGGCAGTGGCCGATCACCGAGGGTCCCTCGTTCGGCGTCACGCGCAACCCGTGGAGCCTTGAGCACACGCCCGGAGGGTCCTCCGGGGGCTCGGCCGCTGCCGTGGCCGCCGGCGTCGTGCCGGCGGCCCTGGGGTCGGATGGCCTGGGATCGATCCGGATCCCCGCGGCCTGGACGCACCTGGTGGGGATCAAGCCTCAACGCGGCCGCGTCTCCACCTGGCCGTATGCCGATGCCTTCCATGGCCTGGCCTGCGTGGGGCCGCTGGCCCGGACGGTGGAGGACGCGGCGCTGCTGCTCGATGCCGCCCGTGGCAATCACCCCCAGGACCGCGACCGGCCGCCGCCGCCCGTGGAGCCCTTCGCGGCGGCGGCCCGACGGGCCGATCCAGGCCGACGGCTCCGGATCGCCGTGTCGTACAAGATCCCCTTCGCCCCCGCCCCCCGGCGCCTGGATCCCGAGGTCCGGGCCGCGGTGGAGCGGCTGGCCGATGTCCTGGCCGGGATGGGCCACCACGTGGAACACGCCGATCCCGTGTACGGGATCGTGGGGGCGGGAGTTCTCCCTCGGGCCATCGGCGGACTGCGGCCATGGGTCGACGGCGTACCGGACCGCTCGGCGCTGGACCGCCGGACGCGTGAATCCGCCCGCGTGGCTCGCCTGATCAGCGGGCCGGTGCTGGCCGTGGCCAGGGCCCTGGAGCGCCCCGCCTCCCGGCAGGTCGGCGCGATCTTCCGGCGCTTTGACGTCCTGGTGGTGCCGACCTCGGCCAGACCACCCATGCCGGTGGGGGCGATCGACGGGCTCACCAGCTGGCAGACCGACCAGAGGATGGTCGGTTACTGCCCGTACACCTGGCCGTGGAACGTCACCGGCTGGCCGGGCGTCAACGTGCCCGCCGGACTGGTCGGCGACGGCCTTCCCGTGGGCGCCCAGCTCCTCGGACCGGCCAACTCCGAGCCCCTGCTCATCTCGCTGGCCGCCGAGCTCGAGCAGGTGGAGCGATGGCACGAGCGCTGGCCTAGCTCCGTGCCCACCCCTTCTTCGCTCAGCGTCCTTCGGACAAACCGCTCCGAAGGGGTGGGCACTCCGCAGCAGTGGGCACATAGCTGATGGCCAGCGTCCGTGAAGCCACGTTTGACCTGCTCCGTGCGCACGGGATGACGACCATCTTCGGCAACCCAGGATCCACGGAGCTGCCGATGCTGGCCGAGTTCCCGGAGGACTTCACGTATGTCCTGGGACTCCAGGAGCTGGCGGTGATGGGGATGGCGGACGGGTTCGCCCAGGCCAGCGGGCGGCCCACCCACGTCAACCTGCACACCGCGCCCGGCGTGGGGAACGCCGTGGGCGGGATCTTCAACGCCCAGGCCAACAAGTCCCCGCTGGTGATCACGGCCGGGCAGCAGGTCCGGCCGCAGATAACGATCGAGGCCAACCTGACCAATCGCGATGCCGTGGTGGGGCCCAAGCCCTACGTCAAGTGGGCCCACGAGCCCACACGGGCCCAGGATGTACCCGGCGCCATGGCCCGAGCCATCCACTACGCATCGCTCCCCCCGCGGGGCCCCGTGTTCGTGTCGATCCCCATGGACGACTGGGAGGCGGAGGCCGACGAGGATCGCTCGGGCCACGCCCAGCGGCGAGTTGTCAACGGCCGGGCGGTTCCCGACCCCGCCGCGTTGAGCCAGCTGGCCAGCCTGCTCGAGCATGCCGAGCACCCCCTGCTGGTGGCCGGCCCGGACATAGACGCCAGTGGCGGCTGGGACGGCGCGGTGGCCCTGGCCGAGAAGCAGCGCCTGCCCGTGTGGGCCTCGCCGGCCACCGGCGGATCTCGGCTGGGATTTCCCGAGGGCCATCCGCAGTTCATGGGGCTCCTGCCCCCGGCCATCGGTCCTCTTTCCGAGATTTTGAAGGGGCACGACCTGGTCCTGGTGGTCGGATCCTCGGTGTTCCCCTATTACCCCTACATCCCGGGGCCGCTGCTCCCCGAGGGGACGTCGCTCGTGGCCATCACCAGCGACCCCGCCGAGGCCGCCCGGGCCCCCATGGGAGACGCCATCGTGGGCGATGTGGCGCTGGCCCTCCAGGAGCTGGTGGAGCTGGTGGGCGAGTCCTCCCGGCCTCACCCGGATCCCCGACCCGGTCCGCCGGATCTGGAGCCGTCTGACCCGATGAGCGGCTCCGAGGCCATGGCCGCACTGGCCGAGGCCTGGCCGTCGGACGGGATCGCGGTCGTGGAGACCCCCTCCACCACGATCGCGCTGCGCAACCGTCTGCGCATCTCGAGCCAGGGCAGCTACTACATGAGCGCCGGGGGCGGGCTGGGCTTTGGGATCGCCGCGGGCGTGGGCGTCCAGCTGGCCCAGCCATCGCGGCCCGTGGTGTGCGTGATTGGGGAGGGCTCGGCCCAGTACGGCATAACCGCGCTATGGACCGCCGTCGCCTACCGGGTGCCCGTCACGTTCCTGGTGCTGCGCAACGACGAGTACATGATCCTCAAGTGGTTCTCGGGGCTCGAGCAGGTCACCGGCGCCCCCGGACTCGACCTGCCAGGCCTGGACACCGCAGCCGTGGCCCGCGGCTACGGGGTGCCGGCCCAGGATGTGACCGGTCGTGAGGAGTTGACCGCGGCGCTGCAGGAGGCCATCGCCACCACCGACGGCCCGCGCCTGGTCCAGGCCCGCGTCGCCTCAGGGATGTGGATGGAGTAGGCGGCCCTGGGGGCGGCGGGCCGGGCGGGTCGCGCGGCGGGGCCGGCGGCGGGTCGCGTGGCGGGGCCGGCGGCGAGGGTCCCCGTCCGCCTCGGGCCGGCCTGTGCGACTCCTGCACGCATCAGCAGATCGTCCGCACCACGCGCGGCTCCGTGTTCTCCCTCTGCCGCCGCTCCCGGGACGAGCC